>DAOWKG010000075.1 GCA_030639985.1 Desulfuromonadaceae bacterium | reverse complement strand
TTCTCCCAATTGATTGATTTGCCACATCTTCATTTTTTCTAGCTGTTCTTTGCTGTACTTATAAAATTCACAGGCAGCAGGGTTGGCATCAACAATACGTGCTGAGTCTGGATCAACCAGCAACATAGTAGAGAATGACTCTTCAAAAAAGATTCGGTATTGCTGCTGACTTTCCAGTAGTTCCTGTTCTACTCTTTCTCTTTCCTGTAATTCATACTTCAAAAGCTTATTTTTTTCAGCTAGTTGCCGAGTTTTTATCATTACTTGCCGGCGATGCCAGAAGGTGGCTACGAGTGAAAAGGCAAAAATCGTTGTCAATGAATACATGATAATTTTTATCAAGTTTGAAAGTACCGGTGAATGTCTTTCTGATAACCATTTATTGAGGAGCTGATAGTAAACAGAATCAGGTGACTGCTTCCAGTTTTGGAACAACTGATCAAACTCAACGGCTAATCTTTTTGGAGCTGCGGGGGAGAATGCCGGCCGCACCTGAATCGGCTTAACCATGATCGACGAAGGAAGAAGATCAAATTCACAATGATGCTTGATGCCGTAAATGCGCCCGACCATAGCAGCATCAACTTTGCCATTTTTAAGTAGAGTAAATGCTTCCCGATAGGAGGAGACTTCTACATAGTCAATTTTCACATCAAACTTATCGGCAACCTGAAGTAAGCCCTGATCGCCGACAAGATAAACATCTTTATTTAGTACCGCCAGTTTTTTCCCGGCCAGGTCCAGAATTGAAGAGAAGCTATTGTCACTACGATGATAGACCTGTCCCCAGCTGCTAACTACCGTTTCTTTAGCAAAATTGTATTTGCGGGCTCGTTGTTCGGTGTAGGCGATAGCGGGGAGGATATCAATATCACCAGTAGCAAGGGATTCCAAACATTGCTGCCACTGGCAAGGAACATATTTAATTGACCAGTTTTTCTCTTTAGCGATTTGGCTAAAAAGGTCTGGAAACAGCCCCCTGGCGATGCCCTGTTCATCAACAAAGGTCAGGGGTGGATTATCATCAATACCGATACGGACTTCTTCCGCACCAGCCCACAGTGGCCAGGCAATTAAAAATCCTAAAATGAGAAAGGAAAACCAACGCAACTTTAACCCCCAGAAGATGATTTGGATGGTGACAGTAGCAATTCAAGCCCCAATTATGAACAAATGCCAATAAAGAGCAAGGGTTAAATTATTAAATTATCTTCTGTGGCGCAGGTTTGACAGTTCACTTTTGAGTTTATGGTAACTGTCGAGCCGCTCTTGATTGAGTTCACCAGCTTCGATCGCCTTGATAACGGCACACCCTGGTTCAGTTATATGGCGACAATTTCTAAATTTACAATTGAGCGCCAAAGTATCTATATCGGCAAATGACCCGGCCAGATCTTCCGCTTCTCCCCAGAGGTGCAACTCCCGCATCCCGGGATTATCCATCAATATTCCACCAGTGGGGAACAGGATAAGTTCCCGATGAGTCGTAGTATGGCGCCCCTTACCATCAGACAAACTAACTTCACCGATCTTTTGCCGTTCTTCCCTGAGCATGCCATTAATAATGGTTGATTTTCCCACCCCGGAAGAACCAAGCAGAGCAATGGTCTGTCCCGGCTTCAAGTACCTGACCAGAAGATCAAGCTGCTCAGCATCCCGAGCCATACACAGGTAAACTGGAGAGTTTCCGGCAATTGTTTCAACCTGCTCCTTGTACTCTTCGGGGTTGTCACATAAATCGGTCTTATTGAGGAGGATTACCGCCTCGGCACCACTGGTACTCACCAAAGTAAGGTAACGTTCAATTCGGCGAAGATTAAAATCTTGATCAAGGCCACTGACAATAAAGACTAGATCAACATTGGCAGCAATCACCTGTTGCTCAATCCGTTCTTTACCCTTACGAGTACCGGGGAGATTACGGGAAAATGAACTTTTGCGCTCCAAGCGGGCGTGGATTATCCCCCGACTGCTGGGCTGTGGCTCGACTACAACCCAGTCACCGACGACAGGAAGATTAGCACGGCCGCCAGCTTGATGGCGCACCTTACCGGTAAAACGGACGGTCAGTTCCCCAGCTAAAGTCCAAACCCGGAAATAGTTCTTTTCGCCCCGGATCACTCGGGCGGGTAAATATCCAGACTTTTCCCAAGGTTTAAATTGCTCCGTAAAAAACGCTGACCAACCCCAATCTTCAAGCATATCAGTTATCCCTGCCCCCTCACCCACAGTGTCCGCAAATTGAATAATAACAGTCCGCTGGCAATCATAGCAATACCGACCAAATGGTAAGATTGAAAGCGTTCGCCCAGAAACATAACCGCGAGCAGTGATGCAAATAACGGGATTAGATTAATATATAATCCGGCTCGATTTGCACCGATTTCGTGTATCCCCCGATTCCACAATAGGTATGCCAGAATTGATGGGCACAACGCGACATAGAGCAGACCTATAATAACTGGTTGGGTCAACTCAAGTGGCGGTACCGTCTGACGTTCCCAAAGGTAGAGTGGCAATAATAGCACTACTCCGACAGCAAAGGTACTGGTCAAAAAACTCATCGGTTGAATATTTGGTCGTTTGCGCAGCAGCACCGAGTAAAGCCCATAGAAACAAACAGCCAGCAGCATAATCAAGTCACCAATAACAAACTCAAATTGCAATAATCTGTGCCAGTCACCATGAGTAATAACGTATCCGGCACCTAACATGCACAGGATAATAGCAAAAAGCTGTAGCATAGTTATGCGATCGCGAAACAGAACAAAACTGATTATGACAATTATGACCGGCATTACCGCTTGGGTAAGGGCAATATTGAGGGCAGTGGTGGTGTGAGCAGCAGTATAAAGGAGGGTGTTGAATGAGGCGATGCCGAATAACCCCAGCAGAAAAATAATCTTCCAGTTTTTTTTGATCTCAGGTAGATCCCTGAGGGTTTGTTGCCATGTAAAGGGGAGGAGGATTATCAATGCCAGAACCCAGCGCCAGAATGATAT
>DAOWKG010000269.1 GCA_030639985.1 Desulfuromonadaceae bacterium | reverse complement strand
GACTTTACCGAAGTTGGTAAAGAGCTTGAGGCAGCAGTTCTACAGGTTGATACTGTAGACCGTAAAATTGCTCTGTCGATCAAGAACCTTGCGGTACAGAAAGAAAAAGCTGAAGTTAACGAATTCATGGGCGCACAAAAAACTGCAACATCAAATCTTGGTGATTTGTTGCAGGGTGCCGTGGGTCGTAAAGCTGACGATTAATATATTGTGTGATCTCTGTAGGGGCTTCAGTTATGCTGGAGCCCCTTTTTTTTATTGGTTCTAAATGAAAAAACGCCCATTTCTAATAGCATCGTTGACCTTAGGCGGAATATTTATATTCTTTTTGCTGGTTGTATTTACTGCAGGATTTATTAAGTCTGGATCGGTGGTAGTTTCGGTTGGTGATAAAATTGGTATTCTGGAAGTTGAGGGTGCAATTGTTGATGCTCGGCGACTAACTGAGCAAATAGTTGAATTCAAGGATCGTCACAATATAAAAGCGGTTGTTCTCAGGATCAATTCTCCCGGTGGTAGCGTTGGTCCGTCACAAGAGATGTATGCGGAACTGAAGCTATTGGCAGCAGCTAAACCGCTGATTGTTTCAATGGGTTCGGTAGCAGCATCTGGGGGCTATTATATTGCTATTGCTGGAGAGCGCATTTTTGCCAATCCAGGAACGATCACTGGTAGTATCGGGGTTATTATGTCTTTTCCCAACTATCAGGAACTGATGGGTAAGGTTGGGATTCAGTCAGAAGTAGTCAAAAGTGGACGTTTTAAAGATATCGGTTCCCCCACGAGATCCTTTTCAGCAGCAGATAGAGCTCTGCTACAGGAAATGATTGATGATGTTCATGGGCAGTTTGTTGAAGCTATAAGTGTCGGACGCAATATGTCGATTGCAACCCTTAAACCCCTGGTTGATGGCCGTATCTTTACTGGTCGTCAGGCACAGGCGGCGGGGTTGATTGATGAACTTGGAACCTTTAACGATGCAGTTGCATATGCTGCAAAGGCCGCAGGACTTGATACCGATCCTGACTTGGTTTATCCGGAACCGGAAAAGATCAATCTGATTGATAGATATTTGCAGAATGCTGCCAGTCGCTATCTTGGGGTCGACTTAACTGCTCCTAAAATGATTGGTCCGCAGTATCTCTGGAAATAGTAATTGAATTCTTGAACAAATTGAAAGATGGAAGGTTGAAATGACAAAAAGCGAATTAATTGAACAGCTTTCAGACGGTCACGAAATACTTAATAAAAAAGAAGCTGAAACCGTTATTAACCTGATATTTGGTGGTATTGGCGATGCTCTTTCTCGTGGTAGTCGGGTTGAAATTCGAGGCTTTGGCTCGTTTTCGGTACGGGAACGTGAGGCACGTGAAGCCAGAAATCCAAAAAGTGGCGAGTTGGTTAAGATTGCTTCGCGGAAGACCCCGTTTTTTAAAACTGGTAAGGAATTGCGCCAGCGAGTCGATGATAAATAGATTTTTTTGCTACTAGATGAAAATAGAAAAAGGCTCTGAATTTTATTCAGAGCCTTTTTTATGGTAAGTTCTCCGGGATGCCGGTATGGTTCTTTACAAATGACCTGAGTAATAATATTTGTCTACGGAAAAAACTTTAGGCTTCCGACTCATGGGTCGGCTTGCTCACCATTTTTTCACGCTTCGACAGGTCAGTAAAAAGCGTTGGCCAAAGGACAAGAACCACACCCGCACATCCCAGAAATTTAAAGATGTCTTACTTGTCTCTATAATAGCGAATTGTGATTATAAGTCAAGCTGAAAAATTAGATTTCATAAATGCTATATTGTGATATTTGGACATCTACGCCATGAAATGGAAAATTTATCGGTTACAGGTTGATGCAGAACATGTTGGTCAGCGACTTGATCAATGTTTGGCCAATTCAGTGACTGAAATGTCGAGAACCAAGGCTAAAAAAATTATCGACATCGGCGGGGTGCACATTAACGGCAGAAGGGTAAGAAGCAGTTCTGCCCCGGTTAAATTTAACGATTCTATTGAAGTTTATATTGACCAATTACCTTTGGAACCATATCGAATTTCTGAAACTGATATTTTGTTTCAGGATAAATATATTATTGTTATCAATAAGCCGCCCATGGTCGACACTCAACCTACTCATGCACGATTTAAAGGGACGGTTTATGAGGCGTTGCAATGGTACTTGAAAGACCCGTTTCGGTTGCATGTTAAACCCGATATCGGCATGGTGCAACGCTTGGATCGGGGCACGTCCGGGCTTATGGTTTTTTCTATCCATCCGCAGGCGCATAAGGAAATGACTCGAATTTTTCTGGAACATGAAGTCCATAAGGGTTATCTTGCTTTAGTTCATAATAGTCCTGAATCTGATCAGGGTGAAATATTATCTTTTCTGGCACGCTCCAGAAAAGAAAACCGGGTAAAATCGGTAGACAAAGGCGGCAAAGAAGCGATAACAAGGTTTGAGATAATTGATGAATTGGTTGATTATTCACTTCTAAAAGTCGAAATACTTACCGGTCGTTCCCATCAGATCAGAGCCCACATGGCTGAGCAAGATTGTCCGTTAGTGGGTGATGTCCGTTATGGTGGTAGCTCGCTGGCATCAGGAATAGAAATTTCACGTCCGTTGTTGCACGCAGAAAAACTTTCTTTTCGGCATCCGGTTCTAGATCAGGATCTCGATTTTACCCTTCCGCCAGCTGCAGATATGCAGAATATAATTGATAGTTTAAGAGTGAGTAGCCGATGACTTTCCCGCAAATAGATCCAATTATTTTCAGTATCGGCCCCCTTGCCGTACGTTGGTATGGAATGATGTATCTGTTCGGTTTTGTTGGTGGCTACCTGATTATGTGCCATGTCGCTAAATTTCGGCAGCTGGAAATTGATAATGAAAAAATATCAGATTTGTTGTTTTATGCTGTCTTAGGTGTAGTTCTCGGTGGTCGACTCGGTTACACCATGTTTTACAATTTTAGCTACTATGTCGATCGCCCTTTAGAAATATTCTATGTCTGGGAAGGGGGGATGAGCTTTCATGGGGGTTTAATCGGGGTTGTATCGGCCCTACTGTTTTTTTGCCGACGGCGGAAATTACCATTGCTAATGATAGGTGATCTGGCGGTTGTCGCGGTACCAATCGGCCTTGGATTTGGCCGTATCGGCAATTTTATTAATGGCGAACTGTGGGGGAGGGTGACAGAACACCCCTGGGGTATTGTATTCCCCGGCGCCGGCTCGTCGCCACGGCATCCCAGTCAACTATACGAAGCCGGTCTTGAGGGGCTGGTGCTTTTATTTGTAATATATAT
>DAOWKG010000178.1 GCA_030639985.1 Desulfuromonadaceae bacterium | reverse complement strand
GTCTTTTTCTGGTTTGGGTTTGATAGTTTGTGGAAAAACCATCTTATCCAACCAGGAAAGACAATGCTCTAATTTTTATCGCCACCTACCCACAGATTCTGCGGAGGAGGCTTATTTATTAGCAATCTGTGGAAAAGTTTTATTTCAGGATCTCCTCAACCGGAACATAATCGAGACCGAAGGCTTCGGCAACACCGGCATAGCAAACCTTGCCGGCAACAACGTTAAGACCAGCTTTCATGCCTTCATCGGTGAGACACGCTTGTTTCCAGCCCTGGTTCGCCAGTTTAACAGCATAGGGGAGAGTTGCGTTGGTCAGCGCCATGGTCGAGGTCAATGGCACGGCACCAGGCATATTGGCGACACAGTAGTGAACAATTCCATCAACTTCGTAAATCGGATCGGTATGAGTCGTTGCTTTTGAGGTTTCGAAGCACCCACCCTGATCGATCGCCACGTCGACCAGAACTGCTCCCGGCTTCATGGTCTTAAGCATCTCGCGGGTAACCAGTTTCGGCGCCTTGGCACCGTGAACCAGAACCGCACCGATGACCAGATCAGCTTCTTTTACCAGTTCGCGCACCGTTGCGGGAGACGACATTGTCGGGAAACAGTTTTTCGGCATAATTTCTGAGAGATAACGTAAACGGGGCAGGCTCATATCGAGCAGATGAACCTTGGCACCCAGACCGCAAGCCATTTGTGCGGCATGAGTACCGACGACACCGCCGCCAATAACAACTACCGTCGCGGGTGCAACTCCAGGAACGCCACCCATCAGGATACCGCGACCGCCCTGTGAGCGCTCAAGGTATTTGGCCCCTTCTTGGGAAGCCATGCGGCCAGCAACTTCACTCATTGGGGTGAGGAGTGGCAAGGAGCCGTCCGAATCGGTAATAGTTTCGTAGGCCATGCAGATCGCTTTACGCCCGATCATCGCTTTGGTCAATTCTTCACCGGCGGCAAAATGGAAATAAGTAAAGACGATCTGCCCTGCACGGATCATTGCGTATTCGCTCGGCTGTGGTTCCTTGACGTGCATAACCATTTCGGAGCGGGCATAAACATCGGCGGCTGAAGGGGAAATTTCGGCCCCAGCGTTGATATAATCCTCATCGCTGAAGCCACTGCCGACACCGGCAACGGTTTCCACTAATACGGTGTGGCCGTTACTCTTCATGACTTCAACCCCGGCAGGGGTCATGCAGACACGATTTTCTTCTACTTTGATTTCTTTGAGAATTCCGACGATCATGGCAGACTCCTTTTACTATATTTTTTGATTAGTTGACGTGTCACGGTTAATTACTATTTGAATTTTACCAGTTTATTCGCAGAATGTTCCTGCAAATTTTAAAATAAAAAACTATTGTTAAGCAGATTCTGCTGCTAATATTGAAAAATGTCGATGATTCCACGAAAAAAACAAATAGATGAGATTGATCAGCGTATTCTTGGTGCTCTGCAAAAAGATGGCCGCCTGTCGAATGTTCAGCTTGCTGAAAAGGTCGGGCTCTCAGAATCAGCCTGTTTACGCCGGGTTCGGTTACTGGAACAAAATGGAATTATTGATAAATATGTCATGTTGATCGATCAAGTAGCTCTTGGTAAAGCGGGTAATGTTTTTGTTCGAGTAACGCTGGAAGGACAACAGCAGGAAAAATTGCAGTGTTTTGAAAGGGAGATCGGGCAAGTCAAAGAAGTGATGGAGTGTTATCTGATGTCGGGTGATAGCGATTTCTTACTGCGGGTTATTTTCCGTGATAATGAAGACTACATGCACCTGCACAATCGCTTGACCAGCCTACCGGGAGTCCTGCGCGTGCAGTCCTCTTTTGCCCTCAAGACGGTCTTGAAAAAAACCGAACTTCCGGTTGATTAAAATCCAAAACAGATTCCTGTCTCAATGAGCAAACAACTTGGCAGTTACCATTTTACAGCAGTAACTGTCAGATTAAGTAAACGGTTACACTTAGCTTCTATTTGAGGGCATCTCCGGTAATGAATATCACTTGGTCGGAGACAAACTTGATGTCGACTTTGGAAGCACCATTTTCCCATGCACAGCTGCTTATCCCTAGTGCTTCTAAACAGCCTTCCGGTGTTCCGATAAGCTGTACAACTTCATTATATGACATCCCCATTTTGATTTTGTCGTAATTTTCTTTGGTTACCTTGTTACATCCGCTCAATAAAAAGATTAAAACGACAATCGCAATATATAATTTTGACAAAATAATTCCTTTCAATAATGGTACGCGTTTAGTTTATTTTGCCCGTACTCTTTATATTGTGTTGTATCAGAATATTGGCTTATTTCCTGATTCCCACATTCATTGTTTCTTTGTACCTATTGGATTGATGGCCATTATCAAGTGCTACTTCTTGGCTCCCTTACCCTTACTATTACCCTTATTTTTATTTTTCTGCTTACCTTTAGTTTTTCCGCCAGTAGCTTCAGGGTGCCAGCCAAGATCCCCTTTTTTGAGGGTTTTGAAAGCATCTGATCCCGGTTTTATCCCTAGTCTATTTGCCATGGCACCCCAGCCTTGCTTCTTATTGGACTGATATTCATGTAGTACTTTTTCAATTGGTTGCCGTGAATGTTGTCCTAACCAAAGGCAGAGGGCGGCATCTCCGGGGTTATGTACATTTTTCATGACCAAGTCAATTTCAGGCCCGGAGGCACCAAAGTGGACACCTAGTGTCGACCGGAACTTGCCCATGTCGGCTTCAGCACGAACGGTAAGATTGTTCAGGTAGATATCAAGATCAGCACAGGCAACTCCAGCAGTGAGTATAATCATAGCTAAAGCAATCAATAGTCGGTGATAGTTCATTTTTTTCTCCTGAGTTTCAATGCTGTTTATTGAGTAAATGTAAGTTTGCGTTCCAGATCCATCGAATTTGAAATCCGCTTGGCTTCTTTCATGGATATTACATCCTGATTGCAGAGCTGAATCAGGTGTTGATCCATTGATTGCATCTGGTACTGAGCCGTCCCTTTTTCAATATGGCCTTCAATATCATCAAGATTGCCATCCCTGATACACGCTTGAATGGTGGTGGTGGTACGCATGATTTCAACTACTGGAACCAGATTTTCACCTTTTTTATCTTCGACCAGTCGTAAAGAAATCGTTGCTACCAGGATATCTGCCAGACGATGGCGCATGATCTCCTGCGAGTCGGGGGGGAAGTGACCGATGATGCGATTGATGGTGGTCGCAGTATTTTGAGTATGTAGGGTTGAAAAGACTAAATGGCCGGTTTCGGAAGCTTTGATGCAGGCATCAATAGTTTCTAAATCCCGCAATTCTCCAACCATGATCACATCTGGATCCATTCTTAAAGATGCTTTTAAGGCTGAACAAAAGTCAGTGGTATCGATTTTAACTTCCCGCTGAATAATGCAGCTTTTTACAGATGAAAATAGAAATTCGATCGGATCCTCAATGGTGATAATATTATAGGCAAAATGTTCATTGATATAATTGATCATCGCCGCAAGGGTGGTCGATTTGCCGTTGCCCGTCGGACCGGTAACCAAGATTAACCCATTTGGTGCTTTGACTATTTCTGCTAATACCGCCGGCAATTTAAGATCATTAAAGTTGCCAATTTCGGGTGGAATTACCCGCATGACAATACCAATGTTGCCGCGTTGTTTAAAAATACTGACCCGGAAGCGACCACTGTTTTCCAACGAATAGGAAGCATCAAATTCGGTGAAATCTTGCGGTAGATCACGGTGATTATTTTTCATGATTGCCGCAGCAATAAATTCTGTATCTGCGGGTGTCAGCTTGGCCAACTTTGAGCGTAACAGCTGCCCATGAGCCCGAAAAAATGGGGGATTATCAACTTCAAAATGGATATCTGAAACTCGCTTGGCAAAAGCAATTTCCAGAATTTGAGTGAGTGTTTTTGTATCCATATAATTATCCTAAGAAATTTCTTTTGGTTGCTTGGAACTGTTATGTAGTTTACGCAATAGGGCATTTTCCATGACTACACCGGCTTGATTAGTAAAAAATTCTAAATAATCGGTGGGAATTTTAGTAGCTTTAAAATCACCAAAATCGGCATAGGTAATGGTGATGACCTTGTCATTACTTATAAGGGGGAGAAGCAAAAAGGTTCCGTCGGTCGGGGAGCCTATTTCTGGATAGAGTAGTTCTGTAATATTACTGTCTTCTCTGGTGCCGAAAAATAATTTTTTTGAATCGATGACTTCACGCAGGATTGAATTTGACAATATCGGGATGCGAAACTTCATCGGTGCGGCGATGCCGTTATCCTTATTGGCGATGATACCAGCACTGCGTTCCGCAATTAAATCAGATTTATCGACAATTAGAGTCAAGGTTCGTTCAAATAATTCGCTGGCAAATTGTAAAACCAACACCGATATGTCGGAAGCTTTATTCAGCAGTCGTAACGCCGCTAAACTATTCCGTAATTTTATAAACTGCAGCCTTTGCTCATCATTGAAGCAATTGCAGATGTAGGTCTGGAAGGTATTGAAAAACTCGATCATTAGGGTAGCAAAATTTTCATTGCCGGCGGAAAAATCGGGGAGTGGGAAAACCACCCGGCAACCATCATTTAACGCTTGTAGTGAAAAATTATATTCAACTGGATAAGCCAGTTGAATAATTGCGATTTGCGGATATTGGGTTATTTTTTGCGCCCGAATATCGACCAGCTGAGCTTGGCTGAAAACCTCGTTATTTGCCAGCGGTTGACCGAAAATCAGGATGGGTTCAATCTGCTTAAGTCGTGCCTGGTTAATCAGGTTGTCGAGATTATCACGGTCAGCGGTAGCAAAAACCAGGATCCCCTCTTTTTTACAAACGGTCATGATCGCGTGTTGTAGAAATTCGTCACCAGTAAAGATGATAACTGCTTGAGATTTTGCTACTGCCATGAGGGGAGAATTGTCTTCAGCGCGGGGGAGGGATGAAATGCCCGACAAAAAGTTTACCAGCTTTTCTTTTTCCATCTCCTTGATATGGGGGATGGCTTTATCGATTACCTGCCGATGAATATCGGCGGGATCAAAAACTTCCAGCACTTTAAAAACATAAGGTTTTTTTCGTTCGACCTTGTCGAGATCAGCCAAACCAAGCAAATCTTCAGAAACTTCAATTCCGTCTGCAGTGGTTTCAGGTTCCGGCGCAGCAATTTTTTCAAATTGTTCTAGCGGATTTTCTTGCAGTGGCTCATCGGAAATTTGGATTTCCCCAGAATGTACTTTTTCATCATAAATTCGCAGGGCATCCAATAATACCATCTGGGTATCAAGGGAGATGGCCTGCAGTTGTTCCGGGAGATAACGGTAGTCGTCAGAGACATTGACCTCATTGACATCTAGAGTGAATACCCCTTTGACCCAGGAGATCATTTCAACGACTGTCATTTCAATCAATGTTTCGAGAGCTTTAAACGCAGCCTCTTTAGATACGCCGCAGTTATCAAGTAAAATAGCAATAACTGGTTTACGGTTTTCGCCCGATATCTCCTGAATTTCAAGGGCTTTATCAAGACATTGTTGACTAATGGCTTGGTTTGCCAACAGGATTTGGCCGACTTTTATTTTTTCACTGGAATGGGTTGCACCAATGATATAACCGTTGTTAAATACTAATTGCCCTTCACCATTATGACTATATACGTTCAGGGTCCCAGATTTACGGGTAGAATGAATCAGTTGAATAACATCTACAATTGGTAGGTGTTCTAGCTCGCCAGTTAATGGCATTTGTTATCCTTTCATTTTCTCATTTGAGCTCACGCTGTTGCCGTAGCGACAAAAAATGATTGTGAGTATGAGCTAAGGTAGATTAGACTAGAAAATGTCGTTAGTTACAAGTAAATTTAATATATTTTTGTAGTACTATATTCCGTTAGTCACTTGTCAATGTCAGTTTGTACAATAGTTGCGAGTCGGTAGCTAACCTGATTACCCTTTTATGGAGAGCATTATGATGCGTCGGATAAAAATTGTAGCTACTGTTGGTCCTTCCTGTGCTGAGCGGAACCAGTTGACAAGTTTGATTAAAGCGGGAGTTGATGTTTTTAGATTGAATTTTTCCCATGGTGATCTTGAACAAAAAGCACTTTGGATTGAGCAGATCAGGGAACTGGCTGATGAATGCAACAAGACAATCGCCATCCTTGGTGATTTGCAGGGGCCTAAGATTCGCACCGGTTTGATGCGTAATGGTAGTCAACTCCTGGAGGTTGGACGAGAAGTTGTAATTACCACTGCCGACGTAGAAGGGGGGGATGGGCTGATCCCGACCACCTATTCTGCTCTTCCACAAGATGTTATTCCCGGTAGTCAAATTTTGCTTGATGATGGTCAATTGGAATTGGAAGTTGTGCGGATTGAAGCAGGACAGGTGTATTGCCTGGTCAAAGTCGGTGGCTTGCTCAAAGATCGCAAGGGGATTAATTTGCCCGGGGTAAATGTTTCTGCTCCGGCGATGACGGCGAAAGATTTTACCGATCTCGAGTTCATGGTTAAACATCGGGTCGATTGGATTGCCCTTTCTTTTGTTCGTACTGCTGATGAAGTTAATCACCTGAAGCAGCTATTGGTGGAACGAAAATCGGAAATCAAGGTAATTGCAAAGATTGAAAAGCCGGAGGCGGTTGATAATTTTACGGCAATTCTGGCTGCTACTGACGGGGTAATGGTTGCCCGTGGTGATTTGGGGGTGGAGGTGCCATCAGAACAGGTACCACTAATTCAGAAGCGGATTATTCATGCTTGTAATCAGCAGGGAAAGCCGGTGATTACTGCTACTCAGATGTTGGAAAGTATGATTGCCAATCCGCGCCCGACTAGAGCAGAAACTTCTGATGTTGCCAATGCCATTCTTGATGGCACCGATGCGGTGATGCTTTCTGGGGAGACGGCAGCTGGTCTTTATCCGATTGAAGCGGTTCAAGTGATGGATCGGGTCGCTCGGGATGTTGAGGGTGAACCGGAACTTAAGGCCCGACGACAAATTTTTTCATCTACGGCGGCATTGCCACAAGGTACTGCAGATATAATTGGCCAGGCTGCTTGCCAGGTGGCTGAAAACGTTGGTGCTGCTGCAATCCTTGCTTTTACAAAAACTGGAACCACTGCCATTCTGGCAGCCAGACATCAGCCATTATTGCCGATTATTGCTGTCACTCCAAGTCAACAGGTGCAACGTCAACTTGCCCTTTATCGGGGGATATATTCAATGCTGGTTGATATTCAGGGTGGTACCGAAGCACAAATTTTGTCGGTCGAAGCAGCTGTTCTTAAACGGGGCTTGTTCAAGCCCGGGGATGTGGTTATTATAACCCTTGGTAGCCCGGTTCCAGCACCGGGAACGACAAATCTTTTGAAAATTCACCGGTTAGATAATTGGATTTGATATCTTTGTAGTGTCGAACTGATTTGTGATAACTCAGGTTGTTTAGTTTGATATGTTTGTTTGAATTTGTAATTAATTGGAGAGTAAAAACTATGATGATTAAAATTAATGCTAGAGAGTCAGTAGAAATAGTGTCAGGTGTTTTTGTCAGTGTAATCAGTGATTCTGGCAGCAAATATTACAGTTGGGACGAATTAACTGAAAAGCAAGTTGAATGTTTTTCTGGAATGAGCGACGAGATAAAAAAAGTGTATAAAAACTACAAAGATTGTATAACGATTTGAGCCAGTAAAACGGAGACTGTCCCCTATGAATCTGGGGACAGTCTCAAGGTTATTACCGTACTAATCCAACAGATCAACAATTTTATCAGCGATTCCGGTATAGCTGGCTGGGGTCATATCGAGCAGGCGTTGCTTGTCTGCCGGTTCAAGATCTAACCCCTCGACAAAAGTTTTGATTGTCTTTTGATCAATCGTTTGTCCGCGAGTCAACTCTTTCAACTTTTCATATGGTTTTTCAATTCCCGCCTTGCGCATCACTGTTTGAATCGGTTCCGCCATGATTTCCCAAGCATTGTCGAGATCTTTTGCCAGATTCTGCTGGTTCAGTTTCAGCTTTCCTAAGCCTTTCAAGGTCGATTTATAGGCGATCATACTGTAACCGAAGCCGACACCCATGTTGCGTAAAACGGTTGAATCGGTCAGGTCACGTTGCAGACGTGAAATTGGCAGTTTGGTCGACAGGTGGTTGTAGATGGCATTAGCGAGACCGCAGTTGCCCTCGGAATTTTCAAAGTCGATGGGATTGACCTTATGGGGCATAGTCGATGAGCCAACTTCACCTTTGACCGTTTTCTGGCCGAAATAACCCATGGAGATATAGGTCCATATATCTCGGTTGAAGTCGAGGAGGATGGTGTTCCAACGAGCCAGAGTATCAAACAATTCAGACATGTAATCGTGGGGTTCAATCTGGGTGGTAAAAAGGTTCTGGGTCAGCCCCAATTCGGTTTCAATCACATCTTTGGTCAGTGCAATCCAGTCAACCTCAGGGTAGGCCGAGAGATGGGCATTAAAATGGCCAACCGCACCATTCAGTTTGCCGAGGAGCTCGATAGAGACAATTTTATTACTTTGCTTTTGCAGTCGCTGGGCAAAAACAGCCAGCTCTTTACCGATAGTGGTCGGTGATGCAGTTTGACCATGGGTGCGAGCCAACATGGGGACATCTTGAAATTCTTTTGCCAGTTTGCTTAGTTCCACAATGATTTGCTGTTGTGGAGGCATTAGTGCGGTCAGCCCGTCTTTCAGCATCAATGCATGGGAGAGATTGTTGATGTCTTCTGAAGTACAGGCAAAATGGATAAATTCAGAGAGGTTTTCAAGAGTTGTACCGGTAATCTTTTCTTTCAGGTAATATTCAACCGCTTTAACATCATGATTGGTTACTACTTCAATTTTTTTGATTTTTTCAGCTTCAATAGGGGTGAAATCGGTGACGATTTGTCGTAAGGTCTGATCTTCGTCAGCAGTCAACGTCCGACACTCGGGAATTGCCGGTTCAGCACAAAGGGCTATCAACCAGGCGATTTCAACCTTGACTCGATTCTTGAGTAGGGCATATTCAGAAAAACACTCGGTCAATTCACCGACCTTCGAGGCATAGCGGCCATCAATCGGGCTGATTGCAGTAATCATTTTTAAAACTCCTTATTGGTAGTGATAGAAGCGGCACTATAACTGTGGCTGAACCTCATCGCAACCATTTATCCTTTTTATTACTTTGCGGGGTGTTTACCCCCAATTTGAGAATGTGAGATGCTAATGACTCAGTGGGAATTACTTGAAACTGCGCAAATACCTGGAACTGAAAGCGATCTTTGTCTTTATCAGAGTGGGGAGCATTTTTCGATCAGTATCAACAGTGGTGGTCAGCTTATGAATACCATTGAACATGAGTCCGAAGATGCGCTGGCCAAGTTGACCTGTAGTAAAATAGCTGATCGTCCTCAGCCCCGAGTGTTGATCGGTGGGTTAGGGATGGGGTTTACTTTGGCGGCAGCGCTTTGCCATTTAGGCGAAACTGCCGAAGTTGTTGTCGGCGAACTGGTGCCCGCAGTGGTTAAGTGGAATGAAGGGGCTCTGGGTGAACATGCTGGCAATCCACTTCTGGATAGGCGCACCACGGTCAAGGTAGGAGATGTTGCCAAAGTTTTACGGTCTGAACGGCAGGGCTATGATGCCATTTTGCTCGATGTCGATAATGGCCCAGAGGGATTAACCCGGAAGAAAAATAACTGGCTTTACAGTATTGATGGTCTGACTGAAGCATACACGGCATTGCGACCAGGGGGGATTCTAGCGGTGTGGTCTGCTGGGCCCGACCGTGACTTTATGGAGCGGTTACGAAAGGTTGGCTATTCGGTAAAGCAAGTTCGAGTTCGAGCAGATGGCAAAAAAGGCGATCTGCACGCAATTTGGCTTGCTGAACGTGACTCTTGATTGACAATTTAACTATTCAATAAGTGTTTTTATCGTTACCATGCATTGAGCGTTATCCAATTATTTGCGTCAATTTTTCGATCACAGGAAACTATGAAAACAATTTCTGCGGAATTAGCCTATTTTTTGCGTGGTAGAGCCAAGCAAAACCTCAAAATACTGTGGTATTACAGTTTTTTTCTGGTGCTGTTGGTACTGGTCTATGCAACACTATTCCGTTATCTGATGTTTCACCTTGAGGGGCGGGAATATTCCTTTATTGCCGGTGTTTACTGGGCAATAACGGTCATGACGACCCTTGGATTTGGTGATATCACTTTTCATACCGATCTTGGTTACATATTTGCCGCTCTGGTGACAATTTCGGGGGTGGTATTTCTCCTCATCATTTTGCCATTTGGCTTGGTCAGTCTGTTTTTGGCCCCCTGGATTGAACAACGATTACGATATCGACCCGGCTTTGCTTTGCCTGCTGATACCACCGATCATGTCTTGATTTTCGGGATTAATCCAACTTCCCGGGCGCTGATTCACAACCTTGAAAGTCTCGCAATCCCATTTGTTGTCATAACGGAAAACTACCAGGAATCGCTACGTCTGGAGGAGGAAGAGGGGATCCGGGTGGCATGCGGCTCGGTGAGTGATAGAAAACTCCTCGAGCGGCTCCGGATTTCTTCGGCGCGTTATATCTTTGCTAACCTCAGTGATACTCAGAATGTTAATCTTTGTTTGACGATTCGAGCTATTTGTAAAACCCCGATTGCGGCAATTGCCAGCGATCCAGAACATATTGAGCTTATACGTCTGGCCGGAGCCAATAAGGTCGTGTCGTTGACACGGATTATTGGTCGTTACCTGGGGATTCGTGCGACTACCCAAGGGGCCCTGGCGCATATTATTGATTCTTTTGGGCGCTTGAAAATTGCTGAGATTCCGGTTAATTGCACCCCCTTTGCGGGGCAGACTCTGGAACAGGCCGAAATTCGTCAGCGAACCGGACTCGCAGTAATTGGGGTCATGGAGCGCGGTGTATTTAGCGTGCCGTCGAAAGATACGATTTTGTCGTCATCCGCTCTGGTGGTTATGGCTGGAACCCGCGAGCAGCTAACGGAGTTAGAGCAGTTGATCGGCGAGCAGGCTGAGGATGATCTGGTCTTTATCCTTGGTCACGGGAAAATTGGTTGTGCCGCAGCT
>DAOWKG010000234.1 GCA_030639985.1 Desulfuromonadaceae bacterium | reverse complement strand
CAGAGAGTGAATTGACAGCTGGTTTTCATACCGAATATAGCGGTATGAGCTTCAGTCTGTTTGTGTTGGGTGAGTATGCCAACATGTTCATCGTCTGTAGCGTTGCAACTGTTTTCTTCCTTGGCGGCAGTTCTGGAATTCCATTACCGTATTTTGAGTACAGCGGTATCATCTGGTTCTTGTTAAAAGTCTATTTATTGATGTTCTTCCTTATCTGGATTCGTTGGACCTATCCACGGACGCGGTTTGATCAATTGATGAACTTTTGTTGGAAGTACTTAATTCCGTTTTCGCTGGTTAACCTCCTTATTACTGTCGTGATGGTGAAGCTGCTATGAAATCCTATTTCTCAGAATTGTTTACGGGAGGATGGAGTCTTATTGTTGGCTTGAAAATCACCCTCAAGGCACTTTTTTCTCCGATCGTTACAGTTCAATATCCACGGGAGAAGATGGTAATTACTCCCAACTACCGTGGTCACATTGATCTGGTTAAATTTGAAGACACCGGCGCACATAAATGTATCACCTGCGGTAGCTGTATGCGTGACTGCCCTTCAGACTGTATCGTCGTTGAAGGTGAAAAACGTGAAGGTGTTAAGGGCAAATATCTGACTGTATTTACTCTCGATTTCACTAAGTGTAGCCTTTGTGGTGCCTGTGTTGAAGTTTGCCCGACTAAAGCTCTCGACTACTCCAATGAATATGAATTGGCTGGGTTCTCGCGAGAAGATTACTACTATGACCTCTTGAAGCGAGTGGAGGAACGGGAATGATAGTTTTTGAGTACATCGCCGAAGCTCTTTTTTATGCTTTTGTGGCGTTGACATTTGCGGGTGGATTTATGGCAATTCGCGCGAAGTTGCTGATGCACGCGGTATTGGGATTGATGGTGTCGCTGTTCGGCGTCGCCGGTCTCTATTTCTACCTTGGCAGCCCATTTTTAACCATGATGCAGATTCTGATCTATGTTGGGGCGGTATGTATCATCATCGTCCTCGGGGTAATGATTGGTAATACACCGGATCAGTTGGCGGCCAAAAAGCTGGTTGGTAAGAACCTGCCGCTGGCAATGCTTGCTAGTACAACTGGTTTCATCGCTCTGTTTGTGGCGACAATTAATCGCACGGAGTTTACTCCGGCAGCTGAGAGAGTTGGCGATATGTCAATCCGCTTTGTCGGTGAAAACTTGTTATATCAATACTGTCTCGCATTTGAATTAATTTCAGTAATATTGCTGACCGCTATAATCGGCAGCATTATTCTGGCGCGCGGCGGGCGGGAAGGAAAAACACCATGATGATCAGTGCAAACTTGAATACCTATCTGATTATTGCTGTCGTTTTGTTGGCAATTGGCTTGTACGGCATGGTGCAACACCGTTCTTTAATTGGGATGCTGATTTCGAGTGAATTTATCCTCAACGGTGCTGCTTTAAATTTTATGGCTTTTAATCGTTTTACTGCACCTAATCCAGCTGTCGGTCAAATATATGCTTTGTTTATTATGGCCATTGCAGCAGCGGAAGCAGCAATCGCGGTAAGTATAATCATCGCAGTGTATCGCAAGTATCAGAGTGAAGATCCCGAAGAAGTACAAGATATGAAAATGTAATTGCTAACATTTTTATGATTGGTAATCAGTTAGTTACTGACGCTGCTTTTAAGCACACCACTTGAGAAAGTACATGCAATGAACACAATAATCACCAGCAAAATTCTTATAACAGTGATGATACCGATGATCACTGGTCTTCTGGTTATGGTTTCGTATAAGAAACCAAACTTACGAGACAGTTGGTCAACCCTCGGAGCAATCCTGACCTTCGTATCGGTTTTGAGTTTTCTGCCCGTTATTCAGGGTGGTGAGCAACTGCAATACACTCTGTTTGAACTCTACCCCGGTGTGGCGGTAAAACTTAATCTTGACCCCCTCGGGATAATCTTTGCGCTGGTCGCATCATTCTTGTGGATTCTGGCAAGTCTCTATTGTGTTGGCTATATGCGCGGCCTCAATGAGCATGCGCAGACCCGCTTTTATGTTTGTTATGCGGTATCGGTCGGTGCAGCGATGGGTGCGGCATTTGCCGGTAACCTGTTTACCCTTTATCTGTTCTACGAGGTTGTTTCCATCTTTACCTATCCTCTGGTTATGCACCATCAGGATAAAGAAGGTTATGCCGGGGCGAAGAAATACATCGTTTATTTGATGTTCACGTCGAAAGCATTCTTGCTGCCAGCGATGATCATCGTTTATGTTCTTGCCGGTACCCTCGACTTCAATTCAGCTAGCATCGCAACGGGTATTTTCCCCGCTGATGTCGACCACACTATGGTCATAATTGCTTACTTGCTGTGTCTGTTCGGTTTTGCCAAAGCAGGTATCATGCCCCTCCACAACTGGCTCCCTGACGCGATGGTTGCTCCTACTCCGGTCAGTGCTCTGCTCCATGCTGTTGTT
>DAOWKG010000328.1 GCA_030639985.1 Desulfuromonadaceae bacterium | reverse complement strand
CATTCATGCGCAATCTTCATACAATCACGCTGCAAGCCGCCATAAGGGAAATATTTAAATAAAACAAACGCCAATCGCATATAAAAAACTATCAGTCGCCCACAAACAGGTCAGACTCAATGAGGTCGCAAAGAATGTGAATCAAGGTCAAATGTGCTTCTTGGATATGGGGTGTCTCATTCACTGCTACAGTTAGTGCCAAATCAACTTGAGTTTTTATCTCACCACCATCTCGCCCTAAAAAAGCGACCGTTTTACAATCTAACTCGGAGGCAAGTGCTAGTGCTTGTTGAACGTTGGTAGAATTACCACTGGTTGAGATACCGACAACGACATCACCTTGGTTTGCCAGTGCTTCAACCTGACGGCTGAATACCTGATCGTAGCCAAAGTCGTTGGCAACGGCAGTAAGAATCGAAGTATCGGTAGTTAACGCAATCGCTGCTAAGGCTTTGCGATTTTTAAGAAACCGGCCAACCAGTTCGGCGGCAAAATGTTGAGCATCGGCAGCGGAACCACCATTACCCATAATAATAATTTTATTCCCCCGCCTTAAAGCATGGCACATCAACTGAGCACAGCTTTCGATATCTTTAACCAGCGGCACAACTGCCTGTTGAAAAACTTCAATGTGACGATTAATACTGCGGCTGATTTTATCCTGCATGGTTAACCTTTCGGACTTAAAACAGTTGTAAGTTCAATTATTGCCTGATAGACATCTGCTACCGTAATTGATGCGGCACATTCTTCATCCTTATCACATTGCTTCAATAAACAGCAGGCACAACTCATCGGGGTCTGCAAACTACGATGATTTTCCCCGATCGGAGCATTACGGCTGGCATCGGTTACTCGAAACAATGAAACCGTTGGCGTACCCAAAGCTGCGGCAATGTGAATTGGGCCGGTATCACAACCAACAACCAGATCAACATGATCAAGTAGTGCAACCAACTCAGGCAAGCTTCCTCGAGGCCAAACTAGCGCTTGCCCTGCCGTAGCCGCTGAAATTGCAGTGGCAGCTTTAAGTTCTTCGTCATTGCCCCAAGTCAATACGGGCAATAAATCCCCTTGTTCGACCAACTGTTGCGCCAGCTGTTGCCAGTTATCCAAACTCCACAACTTGGTCTTCCACGTCGTTCCATAATGGAGCACCACCAAACGACGCTGGTTGATTTCTGTTTGGTGTAGCTGTTGTTCAATCGCCTTATGGGCTGTGGGATCCACCGCTAATGGTCCGGCTAAAACCGTTTCGTTGCCAGCGGGAAGTGCAGCTCGGACAACTGCCAAAGAGCGCTTGACAACATGGTGATCATCTATACCCAAAGCGACGTGATTGCTGGTTGCAAGTAAATTTGGCCATTCACGCACTTGGTGACGGTCAAAACCATATTTGGCACACCCACGACTGATCAGGGTAAAAAAACCGCTTTTACTGTTGCCCTGCAAATCAAAAACAAAATCGTAACGTTTCTGCCGCAGCTGAGTGGCAAAAAGCTTCAGTTCTCGCAACATCTTAAAGGGTGAAAGTTGCCGCCAGCGTTTAGTCTGGAGTGGGATTACCTCATTAATTAACGGCTGACCAGCAAGAACCGGGGCAAAGCCCTCTTCCACCAACCAATCAATTTCAATCTCAGAGGAGAGACTATGTAAATAGGCCAAAACCGGCAATGCGTGGACCACATCACCTAACGCACTGACCTTAACAATCAAAATTTTCATGCAGCAGCATCCAACAACTCGCAAGCGGCAGTTATAACATCGGCAGCGGTTATTTCTACCATGCAGCGGTGATCAGTCGGACATTGGCGCAATAAACAAGGAGCACAATCTATTTGTTTACGAACAATTTTTACATTCTCAGATGCCGGACACGTGGTGGTATGATCAGTAGGCCCAAAAACCGCCACAATGGGAGTCGAAAATGCTGCCGCAACATGCATAGGTCCAGAATCATTGGTCACCAATAAACGACTTTGCGCCAACAACGCCATCATCTCCCGTACCGAAGTTTTACCGATCATATTCACGGGATGACAATCCATTGCCGCAGCTATATCATTGCCGATTTCAATTTCACCAGGCCCGCCGGTCAACAAAATTCTGGCATCGTAACGTTTTGCCAAAAAATTTCCCACCGCAGCAAATCGCTCTGGTAGCCAGCGTTTAGCCGAGCCATAAGCGGCTCCGGGATTGATGGTAATAATATTATTACCCGGAAGTATCGATTGTGCCCACTGCTGCTCAGCATCGCTACATGCCAGGCACAGTTTACCATCACCTCCGGTGATACCTAACTGCGCCAACAGACCCAAGTAATAGTCGGTATGATGTAACAATTTGTCGGCAGCGGTAACCTTAACGGGATAGTTAAGGAGCAATCGGCGACCATCAGTTGTATATCCAGCCCGACGTGGAATTCGTGCCATGCCTGCTATCAGTGCCGCCTCAATCGCATTTTGGAATAAAAATGCCCCATCGAACTGTTCAGCCCTAATCTCTTTAACCAGACGCAGCATCCCCTTTAACCCTTGATGCCAGCCTTTTTTATCATAAACTATTACCCGATCAACGCTGGGGTGGAACTGGAACATCTCAGCTACCAGAGCATTTGCCAAAAGGACAATTTCAGCATTGGGATAATGGCAACGCAAAGCTGCAAGTGCAGGAGTGGTCATCACCGCATCACCAATCCAATTGGTGCTACGGACCAAAATACGCTGTAATGGTTGTTGGCCTAACTGCCGAGTTGTCACTTGCGTTAACTCTCTAAAGGTTCAGATTCATCAAGTAACATCACCGGGATATCGTCACGAACCGGATAACGTAAACAACAGGCAGAACACACGATATAATCATTATCTGGAGAAATTTCCACTGCCTGTTTACACTGCGGACAAGCAAGTATTGCCAATAATTCGGGACGTACAGACATATTTAACTCCATAATTGCTTCGATAAAGCTTCGAAAAGAACTTCGGATTTATCTATTTCGATATCCATGCCAATTTGATAACAAGGCAATTCAAACATATCAGCGGTAAGTTTAACACCATCTTTTTCGGTGGTTATCAGTGCCTCTGCCGATCCAGCAGCACCTCTTAGTTGCGCTAATATATTTTCCTGATAGCCGGAATGGTCAGCAAAAGCTAGCTGCTTATGTGGTGCCAAACCGATATTGGCCAGGGAACTAAAAAAACTTTCCGGCTTTGCTATTCCGGCAAAAGCGAGTAGTTTTAAATTTTTTATCTCAGCAACCGCTTGTTTTTTACCGTCCAAGGCAGTGACAGTATCAGACAGGTTATGACAACTGGTAAAAGTCTTATGCCCCATGAATGTTACTGGCTGCTTATCTTTTGCCCGAGTCATGAGAATAAAATCGGCACGCTGCAAAGATTTTGAAAATTCGCGTAAATTTCCTGCCGGTAACGGCCACCCATTCCCCAAGGGCCGGTCAGAATCAAGTAGCACCAAATCAACATCACGCTTTACGGCTCGATGCTGAAAACCATCATCCAAGATAATCACATCGATAGTTCCATCGACTTCAGCCACTTTAATCCCAGCAACCCGTTTTTTGGCAACAATAACCACACATTGTGGATTCCGTAATGCCAGAAGATAGGGTTCATCGCCGCATTCAGCCGCAGACATCAGCATCCCATCGGGAGTAGAAACAAT
>DAOWKG010000313.1 GCA_030639985.1 Desulfuromonadaceae bacterium | reverse complement strand
AGACAACCTTAGGGCTGATTTACTGATTAAATCGGCGCCAAAAAAAACATTGACCAATATTAAAGGCAGCGGTGATTTAAATATTTTGGTTGGTGAGCCCCAATTACAACTCCAATATGCCGCGGGTGGATTTGCCCAAATCAATTTACCGCAAAACCGGGTGCTGGTTGATACTGTTCTTAGTTTAGCTGAACTTACCGGGGAGCAACAGGTGGTTGACCTTTTTTGTGGCATGGGTAACATTTCTTTACCCTTAGCTCGACAGGCTGGCCAAGTGGTAGGAATTGAGGAATCTGCTATTTCTATCCGGAATGCCAAGGAGAATGGGCAACGCAATAAAATCGATAATGTTGAATTTTATTGTCAGTCTGCCACGGGTGCATTAAGACGGTTAGCCCAGCATAATGGTGTTGACGTCCTCGTTCTTGATCCGCCCCGCTGTGGTGCAGCTGGGACGATGAAGGAGCTACTACATACCCCTGTCAAAAAGGTCATTTATGTCTCTTGTGATCCGCAAACATTGGTACGTGATCTGGGTGTCCTTGTAGATGGCGGTTATGAGGTGATCTCAAGCCAACCCATCGATATGTTTCCACAGACCCACCATTGCGAAAGTGTAACATTGCTCCACTTGGTTGCTACCGCTTAAAAGAAGAGATGTGTCTTTTTTGTGCAGAAAGTTAATTCAGTGGCTATTTTTTGTGCAGTTGTTGCTGGGAGATATCGACTGTTGTTTGATCTCAAATAGTAACTACCTGAAACATAAAGGTAAGGTGTTTTTTATGGTGCTGGCTTGTTCCTTGCTATGGTATTGCTGGAAATTGTAAATGTTATTTATAAGTAGCTAAAAAGGGAGGACGATAGTAATGCGTAAAGTTGAAGCGATTATCAAGCCATTTAAGCTCGATGAGGTAAAAGAGGCTTTGAACGAAATTGGCGTTCAGGGGATTACCGTCAGTGAAGTAAAGGGGTTCGGTCGTCAAAAAGGACACACTGAGCTTTATCGTGGGGCCGAATACGTTGTCGATTTTATTCCGAAAATAAAAATGGAAATCATTGTTTCTGATGACGTTGTAACTCAAGTTGTTGATACTATTGCTGAGGCGGCTAAAACTGGTCGTATTGGTGATGGTAAAATATTTGTTACCCCAATTGATGAAATTGTCAGAATTCGCACCGGTGAACGTGGTGAGGATGCAATTTAGAAATATTTTAGTTGTCGATTATTAAATCTGATTTTAAAATTATTAAAGGAGCTAGAAACAATGACCCCAAGTGAAGTAATTAAGTTTGCCGAAGAAAATGACTGTGAAATGGTTGATTTTAAATTCCTCGATTTCATCGGTGTTTGGCAACATTTTAGTGCTCCGATGGATC
Source organism: Desulfuromonadaceae bacterium (assembly GCA_030639985.1). Classification (GTDB taxonomy): domain Bacteria; phylum Desulfobacterota; class Desulfuromonadia; order Desulfuromonadales; family Geopsychrobacteraceae; genus Desulfuromusa. The sequence continues at coordinate 4,863 of DAOWKG010000313.1, read as the reverse complement.
AGTTCAGTGAAGATACTTTTGAAGAAGGAATCGGTTTTGACGGATCTTCAATTCGTGCTTGGCAACCCATTCACAACTCCGACATGTTATTGGTTCCCGATCCAACTACCGCCAGAATTGATCCATTCATTCAGGTAACAACTTTAAGTCTTATCTGTGACATTATGGATCCGATTACCCGCGAAGGTTACAGCCGTGACCCTCGTTTTATTGCTAAAAAGGCAGAAGCATATCTCAAATCTACCGGGATTGCTGATACTGCCTACTTTGGTCCTGAAGCTGAATTCTTTGTTTTTGATGATGTTCGTTATGCTTCAAGTGCTAACGAATCTTTCTATTCGGTCGATTCAAATGAAGGTGCCTGGAATACCGGGCGGGAAGAATTTCCTAACCTTGGTTACAAACCACGTCACAAAGAGGGTTACTTCCCTTGTGCCCCAACCGATTCCCATGTCGATCTGCGTAACGAAATCGTCCAGGTATTAAAAAGTGTCGGTATTGTGGTTGAAGTTGTCCACCATGAAGTTTCTACCGGTGGTCAAAATGAAATTGGCATCCGGTTTAATTCCCTGCTGATGATGGGCGATACCCTTAAATGGTTCAAGTATATTGTCAAGAATGTTGCTCACCGTAATGGGAAAACCGTAACGTTTATGCCCAAGCCAATTTTTAACGATAATGGTTCCGGTATGCATTGTCACCAGTCGCTGTGGAAAGATGGCAAGAACTTGTTTGCAGGCGATGGCTATGGTGGTCTGTCCAAAACTGCAATGTATTACATCGGTGGCATCATAAAGCACGCAAAAGCGCTATGTGCCTTTACCAATCCAACCACCAACTCTTACAAGCGTTTAGTTCCGGGTTTTGAAGCACCGATCAATCTGGCATATTCCAACCGTAATCGTTCTGCTTCGCTACGGATTCCTGTATCAAGTAATGAAAATGGTAAACGGATTGAATATCGTACTCCAGACGCATCTGCTAATGGTTACTTGGCATTTGCTGCGCAGATGATGGCCGGTCTGGATGGGATTGAGAACAAAATTGATCCGGGTCAACCGCTCGATAAAGATATCTATGGTTTGTCACCGGAAGAACTGAAAGATATCCCGACCGTTGCAGCTTCCCTGGAGGATGCATTGAATAATCTCGAGCAAGATCATGATTTCCTCCTTAAAGGCGATGTCTTCACTGAAGATGTTATCGAAATGTGGGTAAGCTATAAGCGAGAGGCCGAAGTAAATCCAGTTAATATGCGTCCTTGTCCCGAAGAGTTTGCCCTCTATTTTGATTGCTAGTGACGATCTAGCGTATCATTAGACCCAAAAAAGCCTCCGAAATAGTTCGTTCGGAGGCTTTTTTTTATGCGTAAGGATTGAAAAAATTATGCGCTAGAATCTTCCTTAATAATGTGTAAATCCTGCTGTGGGTAAGGAATGGAAATTCCTTCAGCATCGAAGCGTAATTTTATAGTTTCCTGAGTAGCAAACAAAACTGGCCAGTAATTTTCACTTTTGACCCACGGACGGACCGCAAAATTGACACTGCTATCAGCGAGCTCCAGTACTCCAATGGTTGGTTCTGGGTCTTTCAGGATACGATCATCGCTGCTAAGAATATCTTCGAGAACCTCCCGAACCTTTTTAAGATCATCATTATAGCCAACCCCGATAACGAGGTCGACCCGGCGGGTTTCTTTGGCTGAATAATTGGTAATGGTACTGCCAATAATCTGTCCGTTTGGAACGGTGATTTCCTTGTTGTCTACAGAGCTCATTTTTGTGCTGAAAATCTGGATTTCTTCAATAATGCCGGAAACGCCACCTGCTTCAACAAAATCACCGACTTTAAAGGGGCGGAATAGGATCAGCATGATCCCTGAGGCAAAGTTGCTCAGAGTTCCCTGTAACGATAGTCCAATGGCCAGACCTGCCGCTGCCAGAATTGCCGCAAAGGATGTGGTTTCAATCCCTAGTTTTCCCAATGCTGCTAAAATGACAAAGATCATCAAGGCAACGTAGATCATATTTTTGGCAAACTTGATCAGGGTTTCATCCACCTTGCTTTTAGTCATCACTCTGCCAACGCCATTCGAAACCAGGCGCGCAACAATTCGTCCAACGACAAAAACAACGATTGCCCAAATGATCGGTAAACCGTAACTTTGAATCAGTTCTACCAGTTTGTCCGAAGATATTGATTCCATTCTGTCCTCCGCTTAATGCTTTCAGTAATTTTCAATCTTCAAGGTGGAGATTGACTCTCTAGTTTCAAACTATGGCAGTCACTAGGAAGATTGCAACCAAAATATAACAAATTTAGATAGAATTAGTGGCAATGTAGCTTTTTATCTGTTCTAAATCAGCGGCAATAGTAACAAGCTTTTTTTTGCGACTAGACAACCCTTCAAATGCAGCGGGGAGAACCGGCTCTGAACCGGTAGCTTTTTTGACCGCATCACCAAATTTAGCTGGATGTGCTGTTGCCAGACATATCAAGGGATTATCATCATTTTTGACTTTTTTACCGGCTGCAATTCCTACCGCCGTATGTGGATCGAGAACATAGCCAGTTTTTTGATAGAAAGAATTGATGGTAGCTATCGTTTCATCATCATCGACAAAGGCAGAAGAAAAATCATGTTTTAGTTGATCCATTTGTGCTGCGGTAAATTCGAGGCGACCGGTGGTTTTGAAGTTATCCATGGCGGAGACAACTTTATCGGCATCACCATCGAGCAAGTAGTATAGATAACGCTCAAAATTGCTGGCGATTTGAATATCCATTGATGGCGAATGAGAGTGGTGGACATCTGCAATCGAATAATCACCAGAATTTACACACCGGCTGAGAATATTATTGGCATTGGTAGCCAGAATAAGCCGGTCAATTGGCACCCCCATTTGTTTAGCAATATAGCCGGCGAAGATATCACCAAAATTACCAGTTGGTACTGTTATGTTTACATGGGTTGCCCCGGTCTCTTTTTGGACGTGAAACCAGGCATAAAAATAGTACACAACCTGCGCCAGAATCCTCGCCCAGTTAATTGAATTTACCGCCCCAAGGGCATGTTGATGCTTAAATTCAAGATCTCCAAAAATTTCCTTAACAATTGCTTGGGCATCATCGAAAGTACCGTCGACAGCCAGATTAAAGACATTTTTGTCGGTGACGGTAGTCATTTGCAGCTCTTGAATTGGGGACACCTTGCCTTGGGGATGGAGGATGAAGATATTAATATTTTTCTTCCCCCGCACTCCATAAATTGCTGCACTACCGGTATCGCCACTGGTTGCCCCGACAATATTCATGTGTTTATCGTTTTTGAGGAGAAAATACTCAAACAGATTCCCCAAAAACTGTAGCGCTACATCTTTGAACGCAAGGGTAGGGCCATGAAATAATTCGAGGATATAGAGATCATCCTGTTTTACAACCGGGGTTGTTTGCGGATGGTCAAAACCGGCATAGGAGCGCTCAATGAGATTTCTCAGATCAGCTGCCGGGATATCGGTCACATATTTGGAGATAATTTGAAAAGCGAGTTCTGGATAGGGCAGGTTGCTGAGCTTTTGCAGTTCAGTTGGTGATAGCTTGGGGATCTCTTCTGGCAGCAGCAGTCCGCCATCGTCTGCCAGACCCATCATTACTGCATCACTGAAACTTAACCCTTTAATTTTCCCTCTGGTACTGCAATATCGCATATGAATTCTCTTTCGCACTGAAATTTTACTTTTGGATGAATTAGGTAATAAATTATTTCGCCATGTTAGCAATAATTATATTTGATTGGAAGTTTGTTTCTGCCATAAAAAAAGCGGGAGTTCCGAATAGAAACTCCCGCTTGGTACAACTTGATAGTAAATATATTAAATTATTTGCCAGTTTCCTGTGCATCAACAACAGCAACAGCCGCCATGTTGATAATATCCGCAACATCATCACCACGTTGTAGGACGTGAACTGGTTTGTTCATACCTAATAGGATGGGGCCAATAGCTTCAGCACCGCCCAGTTTGTTGAGTAGCTTGTAGCTGATGTTGCCCGATTGCAGGTCGGGGAAGATGAACACATTTGCGTCACCTTTAAGCATTGAGAAAGGATATTGCAGCTCTGTTAGCTCCGGATCAAGGGCAACATTTGCCTGGATTTCACCATCGACAATCAGGTCTGGAGCTTGCTCTTTAACCAGAGCGGTTGCTCGCTTTACTTTTGTGGTCGAAGGATGATTGGTACTACCGAAGTTAGAAAAAGAGAGCATGGCAATTTTAGGTTCAATGTCAAATTTACGCACTTCTTTTGCCGCCAAAATAGCGGTCTCAGCCAGTTCTTCCGCAGTTGGATCAATTGTTACGGTGGTATCGGCAAAAAAGACCACTTTTTTCTTGAAAACCAGCATGTACATGCCGTGAACTTTTGATAGTTGTGCTTGTTTGCCAATAATATCCAGTGCTGGTTGAATGGTTTCTGGGTAGTGATGGTTAATACCGGAGAGCATTGAATCAGCATCGCCCTTTTCTACCATCATGGCACCGAAATAGTTATTATTTACCTTGATTTGCCGCTTTGCTCCGGCACGGGTAACCCCTTTGCGTTGCCGCATCTCAAACATGGAATCGATATAATCTCCACGTTTATCACAAGTGATTGGGTCGATAATTTCAACATCACCGAGATCAAGCTTTAGAGCTTCAATGCGTGACCGAATTTCCTTCTCATCACCAAGTAGAACTGGGGTAGCAATGTTTTCTTTGATCAGGATCTGAGCTGCCCGAAGGATTTTATCTTCTTCACCTTCAGGAAAAACAATACGCTTCGGATTCGCTTTTGCTTTGTTGATCAGGGTACGCATGATTTCTT
>DAOWKG010000151.1 GCA_030639985.1 Desulfuromonadaceae bacterium | reverse complement strand
AGTACCGCAGAGTAGGAACCGATATATTTTTTGAGGCGATAGCCTTCAATTTCAAGTGCCAGTTTGCAGCGTTCATTACCGGCTTCTGCTGCTTCAATTACATCGCGCCGGTCGGTAAATTCGCCAGTGATACCCAGAATGCCCGACTTTTTATTCATGACGCTATCAATTTCTTTTGGTGACAGGTTTTCCCGATCCATGATAAAGGCCGGAATTGCCGGGTCAATATCGCCACAGCGGGTCCCCATTACCGCACCTTCTAAAGGGGTAAGTCCCATTGAAGTGTCAACCGAAATACCACCTTTGATTGCCGCATGGGAAACCCCGTTACCAATGTGCATGGTGATAACATTGCAGTCTTCTGGTTTTTTATCCAGCAACACTGCAGCTCGTTTGGAAACATAGAGATGGCTGGTACCATGGAAACCGTAGCGGCGTACCCCGTGTTTTGTGTACCATTCTTGAGGTAGCGGGTAGGTGTAGGCAGCTTCTGGAATCGTCTGATGAAATGCCGTATCGAAAATAGCGATATGGGGGACATTGGGAAGGTTGACTTGAGCCGCTTCAATTCCGGCAATATTCGGGGGGTTATGAAGTGGCGCCAGATGTTGGACCTCTTTAATGGCATCAAGGACCGTGTCGTCAATAAGGACAGAAGAAGCGAACTTTTCGCCACCATGTACAACCCGGTGACCAACAGCAGAAATTTTACTCATATCGGCGACAACACCGTGGGTGGCGTCGGTAAGAATTTTAACAATTAAATGAACTGCTGTTTTATGATCAGGACATTCGTACTCTTCCCGATAGGTTTCCCGGCCAGGCACTTCGTGAAGAATGTATGAATCGCCAATAGTTACCCGTTCGACCATCCCTTTAGCAATAACCTGATTTTTGTTCCAGTCAAAAAGCTGGTATTTTACCGAAGAGCTACCACAATTCAGTGCCAGTATGTCCATGTTTAAGTCTCCTTTTTATCATTTACATTATGCTATTAAATTATTTTAGCGGTTTTTTAGTAATAGTAAAACGGTTTTTTATTTTTTTGATATTCCATTAAAGTAGCCGATCTAGCAGTTTTATGGCAAGGGTTTTTCTAGTCTGGACAGCGAGAAAGAAATTTGTTACAAGACAGACTGACCTACCCGATAGTCGGGTGACGCAATTAATAATTCCTAGGAGGAAAAATCATGTCTCATGTAACTTCTCACGATTGCATTACATGTGGTGCATGTCTACCAACTTGCCCCGTTGATGCAATCATCGAAGGCGATATCTACACTATTAATGCTGATGATTGTACCGATTGTGGTGCATGTGTTGATTCTTGTCCGGTAGAAGCTATTTCAGAAGCTTAATCGAGACTGATTGACCAAAAAAATAAGGCGGTGGCTATCTTAGGGTGGTTGCCGTCTTTTTTTTATGGCTGCATTTGGAATGATTCAGGGGGGGGGGGCTGAAAAGTAAGAGTTGATCTGGCGGTTATGGAGGTGTTTAATCGGAGGCTGGTTGGGACGATGTAACCTTAACGCTGAATTCTGAGAGGTCTTTCGGCAAGTCTTTGAAGATGATATCGAAGGGAATGGGTTGCTTGCTATTAATTTTCATATTGCTTAATTCTTTGCCAAACTGGTTTCCCATGATCTTTTCCAGTTCCGCAAATGAAAGGGTCAATAACTCCTTGTCGCTGATGGGATTGCCACAAAAAACGGTCTTTTGTCGCAACGGTTTGCCATTTTGATCGAAAATAACTCCCTTAACCTGTATCGCTGCCCTTGCGTCACTAAAACTGTTGATTGCTTCTCCCCGAATCAGGAAGAGTTCACCTGCTTGCTCATTCAGAATGAATTTCCCTTCCAATTCACTAAGGGTGATCTGGCCGGTTTGCACCGGCCGATCAGATTGTTGCCCTAAAATTTGTTGAATAGTCTGATTCAGTTGGTCGGTTCCATTTATATAAACAAAAACGCCCCCAATAATCAAAATCCCCAGAATCAGCAGTAATAATATGCGAATGATGCTGGCAATCGGGCCGCCTTTTTTTTCTGTCGCTGGCTGTTTCGGAGTCTTAGGTTTGGCAACAGTCGTTGTTTCTTTCTCTGTCTCGGCAGCCACCTCTTCTGTGTTCGAAGCACCTGCGTCTGCTGCCGCTGCCGCAGCTAGTTCTTTGGCCAATTCAGCATAAGAGAAATTATCATCGTCTTCTTCCTGTTCCTCTTCAACTTTCTCTTCTGCAGTTGGTTCGGAATCGAGTTCCTTAAACATGTCGTAGCTGAAGGTTGAATCGTCAGCTGCGGTTTCGTCGCTGTCGGTTGGAGGTGCCGCAACTTCTTGAATCGCTTCAGTTGCGATACTTTCTTCGGGTTCCAAGGGTTTTTGGATGGTGAATACCTGTTTACAGCGCGCACAGCGCACTTTTGCGCCACCTTCGGGAATTCGATCAGTATTTACTTTAAACTTGGTCGAACACTCAGGACAAACAATTATCATCAGGCGTTCTCCTCTAATAAGGGGATTGTGGTTGGTTGAATTGTTCCTAGGTTGCGGTGTCTGGTTCTTCAATTAGGTAAATATCAGGTAGGTCACGGTATTTTTCATCGTGATCAAGGCCGTAGCCAATAATAAACCCATCTTCCATGCTGATGCCAATATAGTCAGCGTTTATTTCGACTTCCCGTCTCGCACTTTTGTCAATCAAGGTGCAGATTTTTAGGGAGCGTGGCTCATCTATTAGCAATTTATTGTAGAGACTTTGTAGCGTGTAACCGCTATCAATTATATCTTCAACGATAATAACATGACGATCTTTGATCGGCATTTCGAGATTCTTGCGAAATTCTATGATCCCCGATGTTTTGGTGCCGGAACCATAACTTGCCAGACGGACAAAATCGATAACTGCCGGACTTTCAATTTCACGAATCAGGTCAGCAATAAAGAGGAATGAGCCTTTAAGGACTCCCACCAGCATGACTTCCTGATCACCATAATCGGCGCTTATTTCTTTGGCAATTCGTTTGATTTCGGTTGCTATTCGCTCACGAGAAAAAAGTACTTTGCGGCTTTGTTCTGCCATATTGTTGATAACTCCATGTAGGGATATAATTGACAGCAACCTATAGCAGGAAAAAAGCAGTCATGTCAATTATAGCAGGTGTTTCAGCAGGTGCTTTAGTAAGAGAAACTATGGTACGATTCGCTATTGTTAGAAGGAGGCTTGTCTATGCGTCATGTTTGTCTATGGTTATTATTGTTATTCCCTGTTAGTCCGGCATTTGCTGCACCAGCTCTAGTGGTGGAGCGGTTGCAGTCTGATTTTGGAGAAATTACCCAGGGTCATAAAATTACCGAAACTTTTCGGTTCCATAACGCTGGTGATCAAATGTTGCAAATTAACCATTTGCGCAGTTCTTGCGGTTGTACTGCTGCGTTGTTGACTACTCGCAGACTTGAACCGGGTGCTATTGGAGAGTTGCAGTTGACCTTCAATTCGGATGGTTTTCGTGGCAAGGTACAAAAAATTGTCAGTTTTGAAACCAATGATCCTGATCACCGGTTGGTTGCTTTTGCTTTGCAAGGTATCGTAACTCCTGAGTTGATTATCGAGCCTGGAAGGATAAATTGGGGGGTAGTAACAAAGGAAACACTCCTGCAGACAGAGCTCGAGATCGTTAATCGCTCCGCCGGAACGATCACCTTACAGCAACCTGAAGTAACCAGTGCCGGGATTGTTGCCAAATTATCTTCGTTACGGATAGTTGCTGGCGAAAAGGTAACTTTGGCAGTTGCAGCGGCATTTCCCGCCGATAAAAAACGGCTGGCCGGTTATGTTTTGATAAAAACAGATTTAGTCAACCTGCCGCAGTTGAAGGTGTCGGTGTCGGCCCGGTTAGCGAGTGAGTAGGATTATGGCATTAATCACCGTCCAGGTGGCGCTGGATTTTGCGTCCCAGATAGAGTCCGATTGAGGCACCCAGAACTGCGGTCAGGTATGACCCCATGATTCCGTCAAAAGGGGAATAGTGCCAACCGCCAGATCCGCCAAGTGAGATGCCCCCCAGTAGTACTATTGCTCGCAGCGACATTTAGTCATCTTTTTGTATGATGAGCAATTCTAACGTCTCACCATCCGAAAAATGGATGGGTAATAATAGCCCGTTATGTTCGTTTGGAATATTCAGCTTCGCATTATCCTGTGGTGATATTTCAGCCTCGGTAATGACAATGGAATAGCCAAAATGAGCCGCCTTGCCGACAATATTACTACCGATGATATCGACAAAATTCTTTACCGTTTCATGCGCCGTTTCGGTACCATTTATATCCCTTTTCAGAAGAGCATTTGCTAGATAAGCAATGGTCTCGGCAGAAACTGTCAGCAATAGAGATGCGCTGGTTAATCCAGATAGCTCCATTTTAATGGCCAGCGGACGGGGCGGAATCGCGTTGGTAACCGTACATAAACCGGTCTGCAAGGTGACTCCAGCAATACGGGTCAGCATTTTGCAGGTCATGTCGGTAACAATCTCCCAGATCGGTCGGTGACAGACCCCGTCAGGTATGATTATTTTATTACCGGTATTGGCAGTGGTATTTTGGCTTTGTTTGAAATCGACCAGACATCGTTCTAGTTGTTTGTTACTGATAAATCTTAATTTTACCAGAGCCTCACCGATAAAAAGGTGTTCACTGCGTTGTTTATCGAGAACTTGCTGTACTTGAGCAGGAGAAAGAATCCCCAGCTGTACTGCCATCTCACCGAACTGCAAGTCTTCATGCCGTTGCGCTTCAAGGATTAAGTTTCTTTGCTCCTGCTTCATTAATCCCATTTTTATAATCAGATCACCAAACCGTAAGTTGTTCTTCTCTTGCAGTTCAATGGCATCCAGCAGGTCAAGTTTTGATATGATTTTTTTGTCAATCAGGAATTGTCCGAAAAATTTTATTGCCATTTTTATTCCTGGTTCCTCTTGTTGTTTTGGGTCCTTGAAGCATAGCTAGTTTTTGCGATGATTTCCAGTTGCATTAAAGGTCTTTGTAGCGTATATATTACCGCTTGTGCGCCCGTAGCTCAGCTGGATAGAGCGCTGCCCTCCGGAGGCAGAGGTCATAGGTTCGAATCCTATCGGGCGCGCCAATAAAAATCAATGGGTTAGCGATAAATCGCTAACCCATTTTTGCGTTTGCACCCATCATTTTGAAGTTTGACGGGTCTACGCCAAAGAAAGGGGATGGCTCCTATTTCCCCACATAAAAAGCAACGGGCTAGGAAGTTGAGAGCCAGAAATTGGACTTTTCTCTGAATTTCTGTACACCTGCCTCATCAATTTCTCCGCAGAAATTTGCGTAGAACTGGCGGCGAAATTCCTGGGGTTCACTGCTCCGGCTGAGAAGAGTACAGGTTTTGGCGTAGACACTCTCCAGGGTCATATCGAGTGATGACAGAATCCCCATT
>DAOWKG010000308.1 GCA_030639985.1 Desulfuromonadaceae bacterium | reverse complement strand
CAGATAATCGGTTTCACCGCAACAAAATGTCCACGTTATAATCTGCATCTTAATTGGATGAGAGGAAAAAGATAAATGTTTGGAATTGGAATGACAGAAATGATCATCATCGCAGCATTGGCATTGATCATCCTTGGACCAAAAAAACTCCCCGATCTCGCCCGCTCTCTTGGTAAAGGGTTCGCTGAATTTAAACGGGCAACAAATGACTTAAAGAGTACCATCGATTTGGAAATCAAAGCCGACGATGAGCGTCACAGTAAGGCTGTTAAGGCTGAATCTGAAGCAAAGATTTCTGCGGCTGATACGGCAGACACAACGGCCAGTGCTGACGATGTGACCGATGCTTCATCTGCAAACGCTAGTGTGGATAAAAACACCAATGTCTGATGGTATGGCTATAACGGACCATTTTGGGGAACTACGCAAGCGATTGCTGATTGCGGCTGGGGCGTGGCTGGTTGCATTTATCGGTTGCTACACTGTCGGTGAAAAAATATTTGAATACATTTCTATTCCGGTTCGCCAGGCACTACCTGAAGGTAGTTCGCTGGTTTTTATCAACGCCACCGAACCGTTTTTTACCATTCTAAAAGTTTCTGCCTTGGCGGCATTTGTGGCTGCTTTTCCGGTCATCGTCTGGCAGCTTTGGAGTTTTATTTCCCCGGCCCTTTATGGGCATGAAAAACGACTCGCATTCCCTTTTGTCTTTTTCAGTTCGCTCTGCTTTGGAGCCGGTACCTACTTTGGTTTTACTTTCGTTTTCCCAATGATTTTTTCTTTTTTGGTGAATTATGGAATCGATGTTGGTGGTGTAAATGCAATGTTGTCAATGGGTGGCTATCTTACCCTGGCATCACGACTATTAATTGCTTTTGGACTGGTATTCGAATTGCCGATAGTTATCTTTTTTCTGGCGCGGCTGGGAATCGTCGATCATAAGTGGCTGGCAAAAAACCGTAAGTTTTCATTTCTGTTGGCATTCGTCATGGGGGCGCTGCTGACGCCACCGGACATATTTTCTCAAGCATCGATTGCGGTCCCCTTTATTGTCTTGTACGAAGTTGGGATTATCGTTGCCCGCTTGTTCGGTAAAGAAAAAGTTGTTGTTGCTGAGGAAGAGAGTGACACCGAAGAGGAATAACCCCCCATCTGTATCGATAGTCAATCTTAACGCTATTTTCAGAGGCCCGGTCATTTTGACCGGGCTTCTGCTTTTTTATTCCAATACTGCCGCTTGACAAGTAGATCATAGCAACGCAAAATCGGTACAACCTTTAAGAGAATATTAAACTAATGCGTCTGACTGTTAAAATATCCTTTGCTGTTTTGCTTGCTGTTGCCCTGGTTTTTTCGGCTTACAGCTATTTCTCGATTCAGCGTGAGCGTGAACAACTTAAAAAGAACCTCAGCCGTGAAGCCCGTCATATTGGCGAAAGTTTACGCTATATTGTCAGTGAACTGTGGCAGCAACGGGGGGAAAAGGTTGCCATAGCTTTTTTAGCGAAGGCAAATGAGGATTATAAGCAGGCACTGGTTCGTTGGGTATGGGTTGAAGGTGAAATGTTAGCGAAACATCAACCTCGGGTGCCCATTGAACAGTTGTCCGATCTTCTCAATGAAGAAACGGTAGCGCTGCTGGCAGCCTCGCCAGAGGGTAAGGATTTTCTCCTTACCTATCTTCTTCTTATCACCGACGGTGGTAGAATTGGTGCTATTGAGCTCTCCGAATCAATGGACGAAATGCACGATTATGTGCAGGAGAGTCTGCGCCGTTCAGCTATCATAATTGGGGCGTTAGTTGTTTCTGGTCTTCTTTTTATGGGGGCGCTTGGGAGTATCTGGATTGACCGCCCAATGCGTAAATTGCGGGCGCAAGCGGAACGTATCGGTACCGGTGATTTCAGCCCCGGGGAAGATTTGTCCGGTAGTGGTGAAATCGCGGAATTGTCAGCCACCATCGAGCAGATGCGCATGCAACTGGCAAAGGCGCATGCCGCTGAACAGATTGCCAATAACGAAAAGATTATGGCACTGGAGAAACTACGCCATACCGAGCGGTTGGCAACCCTGGGGCAATTGTCGGCCGGGATAGCCCATGAGCTGGGTACGCCACTGAATGTTATTGCTGGTCGGGCCAAGTTAATTCGCAGTGAAGGGATGGCTGCTGGCGACATGACTCGCTCCGCAGCAATTATCGGGGAGCAGGCAGATCGCATGACTGGAATTATGCAGCAATTACTCAGTTTTGCCCGGCGGAGTAAAACCCTGAAACAGGCGATAGATTTAAACAGTATCCTCTCCAGCGTCCAACCCCTGCTTGAACCAACTGCCCGAGAACAACATATTAATCTGGAAATCAACATTG
>DAOWKG010000200.1 GCA_030639985.1 Desulfuromonadaceae bacterium | reverse complement strand
CCTTTTCCGGCTCGTCAAGTAACCGGGGGACAACAATTGCCGCAAGGATCCCGAGTATTACCACCACAACCATAATTTCGATCAAGGTAAATCCACGCTGATTTTGCTTCAATATTTTCATTTTTCCGCTCCGTTTTTAGAATTATAATTGTTACTTTGCGGTTGATTGATATTCAACTAACTACCCTCAAAAACTGGTTTGCAATATCCATGGCCAGGGCTTGTTGTTGCCAGGGATGGGTTTATGCGTCCATTGCTACGGGCATTGCGAGCCCATAGTTACAAATGTTACTAGCCAATCCCCTGACTGGCTTGAAAGATCGGCAATAATATCGCCAGCACAATAAAGCCAACCACCGTTCCCATTACCAGAATCATCAATGGCTCAAGTAATGCCATTAAACCATTCATTTTGGTTTGCACTTGGTGCTCGTAAATTTCAGCCGCCTTGAGCAACATCCCTTCAAGTTCCCCGCTCCGTTCACCTACCGCAGCCATTTGCGCCAACATTGGTGGGAACACCGCTGCTTCCAATAGCGGCTCAGACAATCCAGCACCTTCACTTACCTTTTCTCTAACTGTCTCCATCGCCTGTTGCAAATAGCTATTGTCCAACAGGTTTTGGACTATTTCTAAAGCAGTTAATAGCGGTACCCCACTACGCAATAGCGTAGCAGTGGTTCGAGCAAAACGTGAGGTGGCACCCAACAAAGCCAGATTACCAATCAGGGGCAGCCGATATTTCCGTTGATCAAGCCAGAAACGACCCTTCGTCGTCGATGAAACCCGGCGGATAACCAGACCGATCCCGATAATGACCAACAATAACAACCACCAGTACTTAGCCAGAAAACTACTAGTGGAAATCAGCAACATCGTTGGTACCGGTAGTGCCTGCTCCAGATCCTCCAGCATCCGGGTAATTTTAGGCACCACAAAAGCCATCAAAAACAATAAAACCCCGCTACCAACCAGAAACATCAGAATCGGATAAGTCAGTGCCGCTTTAAATTGCGCATTAAACCGCGCCTGCTCATCCATAAATTCAGCAAGTTGCAGCAGAACTTTATCAAGGGTGCCACTCGCTTCACCCACTTGAACCATGTTGGTATAAAGTGGGGTAAAAACCTTTGGGTGCGCCTGAAAAGCCGCATACAGTGAACTCCCCTGCAAAACATCGTCACGCACTTGGGTCAACACCGTTCCCAAAGAACCTTGGGTCTGCTGTTCGGCAACCATTACCAGGGCTTCATCAAGGGGGATTCCGGCAGTGAGCATGGTTGCCATTTGGCGCGTGGCAACCCCTAGTTGCACGGTGCTAACACGACGAAAGAGCGATCTTTGCGTTACCTCAGCGCCACCTCTGGCGGTGGCAAGTTTAACCGGATATAAACCCTGTCCCCGGAGTTTTTTGCTGGCAGCCTTCTGGCTTAATGCTTCAACCACGCCACGATGTTTTTTCCCCTGCGCATCGAAGGCACTGTATTCATAGAGTGCCACCGTTTAGACCTCCTCTTGAGTCACTCGTAAAATCTCTTCAACCGTGGTCACGCCAGCTAGTACCTTGGCCAATCCGGCTCGCCGCAGCGGCCGCATCCCCTGCTTTAATGCCTGCTGCCGAATGGTAGCGGCATCGGCATTACTGGTTACCAATTGGCGAATTGAATCGGTTACTTCAAGTAATTCATATAATCCGGTGCGCCCGAGATAACCGACATCCATACAGTGGCTACAACCCCGGCCACGATAAAAAGTTATCTGCTGCGGCACTTCAACCTCGTCAAACAATTCGGCCAGCAATTGCTCATCGGGACGATAACTAACCTTGCAGTGGGGGCAAACCGTGCGCACCAATCGCTGCGCCAACACCCCAACCAATGCCGAAGCGGCAAGAAAAGGTTCAACCCCCATCTCCACCAAGCGAGCCAACGCTCCGGCCGCATCGTTTGTATGGAGGGTAGAAAATACCAGGTGACCAGTCAGCGCTGCTTGAACTGCAATCTTAGCGGTTTCGCTATCCCTGATTTCGCCAACCATAATGACATCGGGATCCTGCCGTAAAATTGATCTCAACCCTTGCGCAAAAGTGAGATCAATTTTGGGATTAACCTGAATCTGCCCCACCCCGGCAAGCTGATACTCAATCGGATCTTCAACGGTAATAATATTCTGTTTACGGGCATCAATAGACGACAGGGCCGAATAGAGGGTAGTGGTTTTACCGGCTCCGGTCGGACCAGTAACCAGAAAAATGCCATGACTTTTCTGAATCATTTTTTCGATCTGCGGCAACATTTCGGCAGCGACACCGATATCGGTAAGATCCAATACCCCGGAGCTCTTATCCAGCAGTCGCAAGACCACCCGCTCACCAAAGGCAGTTGGCAATGTCGAAACCCGTACGTCTGCTTGCTTGCCAGCAATCCGCACCGAAAAGCGTCCATCCTGGGGCAGACGTTTTTCGGCGATATCAAGATTTGCCATCATTTTCAATCGCGAGGTGATGTTCGGCAATGCCCGATAAGGGGGGCGCTGCGCCTCATAAAGGATGCCATCAACCCGATAACGAATAATTACTTCTGCTTCAAATGGTTCAATATGGATGTCGCTGGCACGCTGGCGGTAGGCTTTGGTTATCAATCCATTTACAAAACGGATAATCGGGGCTTCATCATTGGTATCGAGCAGGTCTTCAATCTGGACGTCACTATCCAAATCCATATCGTCCTGACCAATATCAGAAATCGGGTCGTTGCCATCCCCGGACAAGGTTTCATAACCTTGATTTATTGCGGCAAGCAATTTATCAGGCTCGGTCAGGCAGGGGATAATTCGGCAACCGGTCAGAACCGAAAGGTCGTTTAAAATCTGGTTGTTGCCGGGGTCAACCACCGCCAGACGAATGGTCTGTCCATCAATTTCCAGCGGGACGGCCAGATTTTCCTTGGCATAACTAATCGGTACCGTGGTCAATAAATGGAGGGCGCTGGTTTTCACCTTGGGTTCGGTGACATATTCCATGCCGCTCTGGGTCGCCATAGCTTCGGTTAAAACTACGTCGGAAGCTTCCCCGTTTGCTTTAAGAATTTCTCCCAATCGCAATTGGCTCGACTCTTGTTCCCGCAATGCCTGGCGTACGACCTCCTCGGGAATCCCTTTGTCCCGGATCAGGATATCTCCAAGTTTACGCCATTTTAACGGTCGCATCGCTTATTCCTCTACCGCAGCTTTGGAATTGGAGTCATTCTGTGCAGACTTTTTCAGCTCAAAAAATTTGTCAGAACCCCCATCACTCTCAAAGATATCGAGGCTGTTT
>DAOWKG010000115.1 GCA_030639985.1 Desulfuromonadaceae bacterium | reverse complement strand
ATGGATTGCTGTGACCGCAGACCAGAGTAAAATTTAAGGTTTTGTTTTTTTAGTTTTCCAGAAATGGAGTTGAGGTATTTAAAATGGAAGATCATTTAGTCAGGGTCGTTAGTGTCGATGGAATGTTCCGGGGAGTTGCTACTGTTACGACAGATCTGGTGCGCACCATATGTGAAAAGCAGCAGACCGACTTAACCGCAACAATTGCGCTGGGGCGTTTATTGACTGGCGGGGCGCTGTTGAGTAGCCTGCTTAAAGCTCCGCAGCGGTTGGCCTTGGTGGTTGAGGGGAATGGTCCGTTAGGAAAGTTGAGTGTCGAGGCAGACGCTAGTGGAAATGTTCGTGGTAGTATTCGCAACCCGATTGCCGGACTACCACCCGCTGGTGACCGTTTTGATGTCGCCGGAGCAGTTGGTAAGGCGGGATTTCTCCATGTCTGGAAAGATCTTGGTTTAAAAAAGCCCTACCAAAGCATGGTACAGTTACAATCGAGCGAAATTGCTGAAGATATAGCCTGGTATTTGACCCGTTCTGAACAGATACCATCCAGCATCGGTCTGGGGGTGGAACTTGATCGGTCTGGGAAGGTAGCTTTTGCCGGTGGCTTCTTACTTCAATCTCTCCCCCCCGGTGATGCTGAGCAAATTGAATTATTAAGTCAACGGATCAAAGAATTGCCGCCAACTACAACAATGTTGCGGGAGGGATTAACTCCGGCCGATATTCTCGGACGAATATTTGTTGCGGCTGAATTTAAAGTCCTCCAAGAAACACCGCTGCAGTTTTTTTGCCCCTGTAATCAGCAGCAAATTGAAGCTATGTTGGTTGGCCTTGGGCGGCAGGAATTGGTATCGATGGTTGCCGAAACTGACCCGGTTGAAGTGGTTTGTGAGTATTGTCAGCGGCTTTATAGCTTTAATAGTGGCCAAATGGATAAATTAATTGCGGCAGCTAAATAGGGAGATACCCCTAAAACGATTACGAAATTGACCGGTTAGGCTCGCTTATACAGGTAATTAAATGAGCTAAAACAATGAATAAATACAAAAAACTGCTGTAATATTGCAACAAAAGCAAGTTGTTTGACTCGTGATAATTGCATACTGTATACCGTATTTCTCTTGACAAAGCGGTCGAATTATCCTAGTTTTCACACGCTGTGGGCTCTCTCGTTCGCCCGTCAGGTATGACTGAACAGTTTAATCTCTTCTATGGAAGGAGCGGTTTCATATGTTGGATATTTATTTACCGATTCTAGTGGTTATGGGAATCGCCTTCGCGTTTGCAATCGGATCGGTGGTTTTATCCCGCTTGGTTGGGGTGAAAAAACCCAGTGAGGTCAAGTTGGCACCATACGAATGTGGTATGCCCCTTATTGGTACTGCCCAAGAGCGTTTCTCTATCAAGTTTTATATTATTGCTATGCTCTTCATCCTCTTTGATATTGAGGCCGTTTTCCTTTATCCCTGGGCCGTTATGTTCAAGCGTCTCGGGATGTTCGGTTTCATTGAGATGGGAGTATTTATTAGCATTCTTCTGGTCGGCTTTATCTATGTGTGGAAAAAAGGAGCTCTGGAATGGGAGTAGAAGAAACCCAGGAACCCAAAACTCTAGGTAGCGGTTTTATTACAACCAGCTTGGATAAGTTGGTTAACTGGTCACGAGCCAGTTCCATGTGGCCGTTGACTTTCGGTTTGGCATGCTGTGCTATCGAAATGATGGCGACCGGTGCTGCCCGTTTTGACCTTGACCGGATGGGCATTTTGTTTCGTGCTTCACCACGACAGGCCGACGTTATTATTATTGCCGGTACCGTTACCAAGAAAATGGTTCCCGTTATTAAGACCGTGTATGAGCAGATGCCGGAACCACGTTATGTTATTGCCATGGGTGCTTGTGCTTCCTCTGGCGGTATTTTTGATACTTACAGCACCGTACAGGGTGTTGATGAGTTTCTGCCGGTTGATGTTTATATCCCCGGCTGTCCGCCACGTCCAGAAGGTTTGCTCTATGGTTTGATGAAGCTGCAAGACAAAATCAGAGCTGAGCGTAATACTTTTGGTGCTGCTATTGGTGTCGGTGACGTAATTCACAACAAGGCCTAATGGTCTGGTGATAACAGGGAAAATCAATGAGCGATCAAGCGATTGTTGAAAAAATAAAAGCAAAGTTTTCGTCAGAAGTTCTGGGTGTAGTTGAATTTCGTGGTGAGACAACGATCACCGTTAATAAAGGGCAAATTGTCGAAATCTGCACCTTTATGCGCGACAAGCTAGGTTACAATTTTTTGTGTGATCTTTGTGGGGTCGATTATCTAGGAAAATCACCGCGGTTTATGGTGGTTTATAACCTTTATAATATTACTACCAAACAACGGATTCGGATTAAAGCACCGGTAGACGAACAAGATGCCAATATTGATACGGTCAGTACTGTTTGGGGGACGGCTAACTGGCATGAGCGTGAGTGTTGGGACTTGATGGGGATTGAATTTAACAACCATCCCGATCTGCGCCGGATTCTGATGCCAGCAGACTGGGAAGGGCACCCGCTGCGCAAAGATTATCCGTTGCAGGGGCCTGACCGTGAGCCATATCAGGGACGACTCTCCTAATTGACGCTTTAGCTATTACTTAATCGGACGAGGCATACAATGGCAACAAATAACAGCGAAACAATGACCATCAACATGGGTCCGCAACACCCGTCAACCCACGGTGTTTTGCAGTTGATCCTTGAACTTGATGGTGAAATTGTCCAGAAGGCGACTCCGCATATCGGTTTTCTCCACCGGGGAATCGAAAAACTTTCTGAACATCGCACTTATCATCAAACCATTCCGTTGACCGATCGACTCGACTATCTGGCACCGATGAGTAATAACCTCGGTTATGTCCTGGCGGTCGAGAAGCTCCTTGGGATTACCGATGAAATCCCCGAGCGGGTAGAGCGGATTCGGGTCATTATGACTGAATTGACCCGACTTAAAAGTCATTTGGTCTGGCTTGCTTGTCACGCCCTCGATATTGGTGCAATGACGGTATTCCTTTATGCTTTCCGTGAGCGGGAATGTATTACCGATATTTACGAAAAAGTTTCCGGTGCTCGAATGACATCCAACTACTTTCGGGTTGGTGGTCTTGCTGACGATCTGCCGGAGGGTTTAGACGCTGAGATTCGTGCTTTTGCTGAGTCGATCCCCAGCCACGTCGAAGAATATGAAGGCTTGCTGACCGGCAACCGGATTTGGCAAAAACGTACTATCGGTGTTGGTGAAATCAGTGCCGAAGCAGCGATTGATATTGGTATCACCGGTCCGACATTGAGAGCCTCCGGAATAGATTGGGATCTCCGCCGCGACAATCCTTATAGTGGTTATGATGATTACGATTTTGAGGTTCCAGTTATGACCGGCTGTGACACTTTTGATCGCTATAAAGTACGTCTTGATGAAATGCGTCAATCAGCTCGAATTATCCTCCAGGCCCTCGATAAATTGAAGCCTGGTCCAATTCTGGCCGATTGCCCCAAGATTGTTTTACCACCTAAAGATGAT
>DAOWKG010000338.1 GCA_030639985.1 Desulfuromonadaceae bacterium | reverse complement strand
CCCCACCGATGAAAACATGATTGGCCCCGAGCCGTTCATCTTCGAGTTCCAGCAGTCGTTCTTCACTACCGGCTGCATCGGCCAATAACTGATCGTAGCTTTCCCGGTAGGCACTTGCCAGAATCAATTTTCCCAATTTTTGCAGCAGGCTGATGGTAAAAGCCTCTTCGGGATCGTGATCCGAAACTTTTGCCATAATCAGCTTTGATGCCACCGCTGCGGCAAGGGATTCCTCCCAAAAACGGGCATAATCAAATCCGGCACCGTGCTTTGGGCGCTCCATATTCAGAAAAGAAAATGACAGCACCAGACTGCGCACCGCATTGGTACCAAGGATCGCAACCGCCTGCTGAATAGTGCCGACCTCATTGGGGAAATTATAAAACGAAGAGTTGACCACTTTAAGAATCTTTGTTGATAACGAGACATCCTGAGAAATCAACTTAGAAATATCGTAAATAGTAGTCTCTTCCTTGCCGGTAATATTGATCAATTTCGAGGCTACGGTCGATAAAGTAGGTAAAGAATCAGTTTCAATGATCCGCTGGATTACGTCTTCTTTGGTCGGCATATCAATTATCCTTTTTTAAAATTCTATTTAACGGAGAGATGGAGAGTGGGAGAGAAAGGTCAAAACCACAACAATAGCCACCAAGGACACCAAGGACACCAAGGACAAAAATGTTCTTAAGGTTTTAAAACCAAAAAACAGATTATTGTTTTTCCTTGGTGTTCTTGGTGCCTAAACTACGGTTTTGATTTTACTCTCCATCTCTCCATCTCTCCATCTCTCCATCTCTCCATCTCTGCGTCTCTCCGTTAAAATTTTTCTTCCAAAACCGGCACCACCATCCCCCCATCGGGGATCACGACAATCTCACTTCTGGCATCCAGCTCGGGCATTATCAAATCGAGCGCACTTTGCAGGTCATTCGCTTTTTCCATCCCCATGGCAGCAGTTTGTTCAACACTGAATTCACTGACCAGAATTATCCGAAACCGGCGTGACTTAGCTAGTGTTGCATGGGCGGTTTGACCATTAATCTGGTAATTTTCCCGCAATGCCGTCTCAAATTCATCTAGATCCTGATACCGGAACCAATCAAAAAAGTTATCATTGCCAAAGCCGTCATGGCAGGCGGCCAGAAGAATAATGGTTCCCCCCTCTTTAACTGCTTGGGAACCGTAATCGAGAGCTTTCTGTGCCTGGATAAAATTGATATCTTTGGGCTCACCACCACACGAAACCACGGCCAAATCTGCCAGTTGCGACACTGTGACCTGAAATAATTCCCGCACCGGTTCACAGCCGGCCAAATGGGCAGCTTCAAGATCACCGCAAAACACCCCGACGATCTCTTTCTGAGCGGAAAGAACAGTATTCAACAAAAAATCGGGGTTAACCAACCTGGCGGCCTGGAGCAGATTCTTATTTACCGGATTTCCGGCCATCACTCCCGTTACCGCAGCCGGATGTTTGCCACCAATTTCGGGGGGATTAAATACGGCAAAATGACTCGCCATACAGGTTTTACGACTGGCAACTCCTGGCACCAACCCTTTGCGGCCGCCACCGAAACCGGCAAAATAGTGAAATCCAATCGTACCGGTCACAATCACCCGATCGGCAGCTACCACCCGACGATTAATCTCCACCGGAATACCGGAATCGGTAATCCCCAGATCAACCAACTCGTCCGGGTCATCACACTCGTGGTCATAAACAGCAATTCGTCCATACAACGACCCGACAATTTTATGCTGTTCCACTTCGGTCTGGTAACGATGAATTCCCAGAGCAATGATAATCTCAATATCACCATCGGCAATGCCACAACGATTGAGTTCTGCCACCAGCAGTGGTAGATACAATTCACTGCCGCTATAACGGGTAATATCGGAAGTGACAATCGCGACCGTTTCACCCGGCTTAACAATTTCTGCCAATGGCGCAGTACCAATCGGCTGTGCCAATGCTGAACTGATCAACGCATCCGGAGCGATAGACGATGGTAACAGCTGTGGCTGTAAAATTCTGGCAGCAGGGATTTTACCGCTGAATTTACGATTTCCATATTTGAGATCAACGATATTCATAATCTACTTTTTTGTCACACGATATGGTTGCGACACTTGCAAGTGCTGTGATAGAAAGAGTGTTCTGTCAATATACACCTTTTTGCGGAGAACACCATATCATGGACTTACAAATTCTACCCGTTACGGCACCAAAAACGCCGATTAAAGATGAAAACGAACTGGCATTCGGTAAGCACTTCAGTGACCGGATGCTGGTCATGGAATACGACAGCGGCAAGGGGTGGCATTCTGCCCGCATTCAGCCTTACGGCCCCCTGACTCTTGATCCGGCCGCCATGGTATTACATTATTCCCAAGAAATCTTTGAAGGACTTAAAGTGTTTCGGCGCCCCGACGGCAAACTTGCCATGTTCCGTCCCGCCGACAACGTCACCCGTTTTAATCGCAGTGCCGAGCGGATGTGCATGCCCGAGGTTGATGAAAAATTCTTCCTTGATGCCATGATCGAGTTGATTAAGCTTGAAGCCGACTGGGTACCTCATAGCGAAGGGACCAGCCTTTACGTTCGGCCAACGATGATCGCCACCGAGCCGATGCTTGGTGTTCGTCCGGCAGATCAGTATCTTTGCTACGTTATCCTCAGCCCGGTTGGTGCCTATTATAAAGGTGGCATTGCTCCGGTAAAAATCTGGATATCCGACTTCTATGTCCGTGCTACCGAAGGTGGTACTGGTGAAGCAAAAACCGGTGGCAACTATGCGGCCAGCCTGTTTGCCGCCCAAGAAGCAGCCGAAAATGGTTACGACCAGGTACTCTGGCTCGATGCCAAAGAGAAGCGTTTTGTTGAAGAGGTCGGGAGCATGAATATGCTGTTCCTTTATGATGGTAAAATTGTCACCTCACCCTTAAAGGGAACGGTACTCGATGGCATCACCCGCCGCTCGGTACTGACTCTGGTCAAAGAGATGGGCTACGAAATTGAGGAACGGGCATTAAGTGTTGACGAAATCATGGCAGGAACCAGCAACGGTCGCCTGCAGGAAGCATTCGGGACCGGCACCGCAGTGGTAATCTCTCCAGTTGGTTCGTTCTGTTACAAAGATGAATGTGTCCAGCTAGGCGATGGGCAACCGGGTGAACTCACGATGAAACTTTACAATAAGCTGACCGCTATCCAGTATGGTCGCGAGACCGATAATCACAATTGGGTCACACTGCTCTAAAGGCACAGCCCCCTCTCTCGTAAGGAGGGAGGGGGCAACAGTACCACAACACATTTCCAGCAAACCCACCAACAAACAAAGTACTCAATCTAAGCACCAACATACTCACTAGCAGAAAACACCACCACAGCAAGCTCCAAGTTCGCCCCCACCGCGACTATAAATAGCTAAATTATAAGTTTTTTTATTATTTTCTAGCAAAATCAACGTTTGGCACAAAACCTGCCTATACACCTGCACCAATCAAGTTATTTTCCACCGAAAGCAGCAAGGAGGCATCACATGTGTCGTATTGGCGCAATAAAAAGCTTGGACTATATACATCCAAGCCTGGCTCTAAAATTAATGCGGTCGCAACAGGAAGGGCATGACAATTCTGGCTTTGCGATGGTAATGCAGGATTTGGGCGGCAATTTTGAACCCTATAAACACCTACCGACATTGTCGATGGCATGTACCGATGCCGGCATCAGAATCGCTGAAAACATTCTTCACGAAATCGGCTTCCGCCGGATCGTGCAATGGTCGCCAGAAACCAACGACTGGCCGGGCCTCAATATCAGCGCTATGCCAAACTATGTTTTTGAGACCTTCAATTATCCCTACGCATACGAAAATCTGGGTCAAAAAGAGAAAGAAGAATTACTTCTCGACACCAGACTGCAACTGCGTGAAGCACTGGAAGAAAACGAAGAAGGTTTTGTCTACTCGTTCTGGCCCGACCTAATCACCCTGAAGGAGATCGGTGATCCCCACGATATCGGCACCTACTTCAATCTTTGGGAAGCCGATGATCGTTTTACCGCCAAAATCATCACCGCTCAATGTCGACAAAATACCAATTACGATATTGTTCGCTATGCTGCCCACCCGTTTCATGTTCAAGGCTACACAGTTCTTGCCAACGGCGAAAATACCTTCTATTTAAAAAATAAAGAGTTCCAGCAGGGTCTCCACCGGAGCTATATCGGCTTCGAATCAGATTCGCAGTGTTTCCTCTACACCCTGCACTACGTCCATCGACAGCTGGGCTGGCCGTTAAATTATTTCAAACACGTCATCACCCCCCTGCCGTTTGAGCAGATTGATAAACGCAGTGATAAAAAACAACTACTGGCGATGCGGCAATCGCTGGCTCATCTGGAAATCAACGGCCCCAATACCATCATCGGACTATTGCCAGACAACACCCTATTTACCTGTTGTGACGCTAAAAAATTGCGCCCCATAGTAATCGGCCACGACGACCGGATGGTAGTATTCTCATCGGAAATATGTGGCGTAAACGAAGTCCTTCCCGATCGTGATTGGGAAACAGATATCTACCCCGGCGAACGCGAAACTATAGCCATCAACGACAAGCTGGAGGTACAGCGATGGAAACAGTAAAAATCAACAACGTCACCGCCAACGACCTCCCGTGGAAAATTATCTACGATAACGAACGCTGCACCATGTGCGGATCGTGTATTGCTGCCTGCTCGTTCCGAGCCATCAAAATGAAAGTGGAAAAACGACGCAAAGTGGTTTCGGAGGGTAACTTTCCCGAGCCAAAAGCTAAATTTTCGGCCGTTCCAGTAATTCGCCAAGTCAATTCAATCCGCGACTATTGTCGTGGTTGTGGCATGTGCGAAAAAGTTTGTCCCAACGACGCTATTCGGCCAGAGCGTAATCCCGACAGCCGCCACCCGATCATTACTCGCTGCTTAACCGGCGACTCGATCAAACGGGGTGGGCGTAAAAATCTGGAGGGGGCAATCCGCACCCTCGACAGTATCCGCGTCGGGCGCATTTCACAAATGACCGACCCAAGCTTGGACGCTCAACGGCACACTTTCGACCTGCTTGCCCCTTTTGGCAGAATTCTACCGCCGGGAGAGCTGCCCTTTGCCCCCGACAAAGATGGCAAACTGATTACCAATACGGCGACGCCACCGGTCAACATGATCTATCCAATCATCATTGGTGATATGTCCATCGGTGCCCTCTCGTGGCGAATGTGGGAAGCAGTTGCCATGGCTACCGCCTACCTGAATGAGGAGTGTGGCTTACCGGTACGAATGAGTTCCGGTGAAGGCGGCCTACCCCGCCGGCTATTACGCTCCAGATATTTAAAATATATGATTTTGCAGATTGCTTCGGGACACTTTGGCTGGAACCGGATTGTTACCAGTATGCCCGACATGATCGAAGATCCGGCTGGCATTCTGATAAAACTCGGCCAGGGCGCTAAACCCGGTGACGGCGGCTTGCTCCAATCGGGCAAAGTTGCCCCACACATTCAGGCAATCCGTGGCGTGCCAAAAACCGACCTGCTCAGGCCACCAAATCATCAAGGCCTGTATTCCATTGAAGAGAGTGTCCAGAAAATGTTCCTCTCGATGAACGCAGCTTTCAAATTCAGGGTGCCCGTTGCAATCAAAGTAGCAGCATCATCCACCAGCGTCAGCGTTTTCAACAACCTGGTACGTGACCCCTACAATATTGTCGGTGGCTTCTTCCTCGATGGCATCGATGGCGGCACCGGTGCAGCACACGAGGTCAGCCTCGACCACACCGGCCACCCGATTGCCAGCAAATTGCGGGATTGTTATCTGGCAGCAGTTTCCCAGGGACGGCAGGGACAAATTCCACTCTGGGCTGCTGGTGGTCTCGGAAAAACCGGCGACCTCGCAGCAGATGCCTTCAAAATGATCTGCCTCGGTGCCAACGGCGTTTTCAGTGGCAAGCTGATTTTGCAGATGGCTGGCTGTGTCGGCAACGACATTGGCCGCTGCAACGCTTGTAATACCGGTCTCTGTCCGGCAGGCATCACCACCCAGGAACCTCAGTTGGCGCACCGCCTGGACCCCGAAAAGGTGGCGCAAAACATTGTCAACTATTTCCTCGCCATGGATCAGGAGTTCAAAAAGCTGATGGCACCAATTGGCAACTCAACCCTGCCGGTAGGTCGTGCCGATGCCCTGATTTCAACCGATCATGCAGTTGCCGAGCGACTTCAGATTCAACATGTATGTTAGGGGCGCGTAAGGCGTGAGGTGTAAGGAGTGAGGTGAAAAGCATAGATGTTTCACTCCTCACTCCTAGCGCCGAACTCCTCACCATGCACCCTTACGGAGAACCTAAATATGACAGCCCAAATAAATGGCTTTACTAATAGTGACGTCAGAATTTCGACCCAAGAGTTGCTGCAACAAATTTACGCGGCACTTGATCGTGGCGAGACCGACTTTGAAATGGTCACATCCGGCCAGCATGACATTGGCGGCCCCTTGTGGTCAGCCGATGGCAAAACCCTAAAATTCAAAGTTAAAAATCCCGGCCAGCGGGTCGGCGCCTTTGGCCTTGAGGGAACCCAGATAATTGTTGAGGGCTCTACTCCGGCAGATGCTGGTTGGCTTAATGCTGGCGCCGAACTGATCATCAAAGGTGACAGTGGCGACACCACCGCTCACTGTGCTGCCAGTGGCAAAATATTTGTTGCCGGTCGAGTCGGCACCCGTTCCGGGTCACTGATGAAACATGACCCCGCTTTTCCGTCACCAGAATTGTGGGTTCTAAAAAATACCGGTTCATTTGCCTTTGAATTTATGGGTGGCGGTACCGCCATCATTTGTGGCATCGATTGTGATCAATACGATTCGATCCTCGGTGATCGCAGCTGTATGGGGATGGTCGGCGGCACTATCTATGTCCGCGGACCAGTAAAGAACCTTCCTGATGATGTCTGGTTACTTGATCTCAATGCTGCCGACATCAATTTTTTGACTGCCGGATTGCCAATTTTTCTCGATCACATTGAGCGGCAACAATACTTAGAGTTTCTGACCGATTTCAGCCAGTGGCATAAAATCAGTGCCAAAAGTGAAGATGAACGTCGGCTGCGCAAAAACATGCGCCCCACCATGCACGAATTTCGACTGGGAAAATGGGTCGATGAAGGTGGTATTTTCGGCGGTTTAATTAATGACGATTATACCCATGTCGCCGGACTGGTAAATATTGGTGCCGATCGCCTGAAGGTTCCCCATTGGCAGAATAAAGCCTTCTGTGCCCCCTGTGAAGCATCTTGTCCATCAGCAATTCCGACGCAAGATCGCATCAATTTATTGCGTCAGGGTAAATACAAAGAAGCGGTGGAGTTGGTACTCAACTACTCGCCGTTCCCTGCTAGTGTCTGCGGGGAAGTCTGCCCCAATCCCTGTATGGATGCCTGCACCCGACAATTTATCGACCTGCCAATTTCAATGCCGGAGCTGGGCAAATTATCGCTCGAGGCAAAATCGCCCCAACCAAAAGCTGACAGCGGTAAAAAAATTGCCGTTATCGGTGGTGGTCCCGGTGGCCTCTCAGCCGCCTGGCAGTTACGCTTGCTGGGTCACGAGCCAACCGTTATCGAAGCAGATACCGAAGTTGGCGGCAAACTGCGGCAGGTAATCCCTACCGACCGGTTGCCGGCAAACTCACTCACAACCGAAATCGACCGGATCAAAAAACTCGGCGTAAAAATCAAGACCAACACCGCAGTTGATGCCGATTCGTTCAAACAGCTCCAGAGTGACTACGATGCCATTGTCATCGCTTCGGGAGCCCACACGCCAGTGGTAATTCCATTTCCTGGGCACGAACGATTAGTCAAAGGGCTTGAATTCCTCAAGCAATTCAACTCTGGAGACAAGCCCACAGTTGGTGAAAACGTGGTTGTTATCGGTGCCGGCAATGCCGGTATGGATGTCTGCCTTGGTGCTTACGCCATGGGCGCCAAACAGGTTACTGCAATTGATATCCAACGTCCGGCAGCATTTCAAAAAGAGATCGACCACTTTGAACGCTTGGGTGGCAAAATTGAATGGCCGGTATTTACCGACAAAGTCGATGCCCAGGGGCTCCACACCAAAGACGGTCGCTTACTTGCTGCCGATACTATTATTATTTCTATCGGTGAACGCCCAGACCTCAGCTATATCCCCAGTGAATGGCTTGATGAGCGCGGCATGGCAGCCGTCGATGATTGCGGTCAACTGACCCATGCCGCAGGAGTTTTTGCCATTGGTGACACCATTAAACCGGGGCTACTAACCCACGCCATTGGCCATGGGCATGATGCTGCCGACTATATCGACAGCTACCTGCAAGGGGATAAACTGGTAGCCAAACCAAAACCCATAACCATTCCAGCAGAAAACTTAAGCCGGGAGTTGTTTCGTCCCCACAACCGCAGTCGCTTCAACCTGACCGATGCCACCAAAGAGACCAATCGCTGTCTCTCCTGTGGTACCTGCCGCGATTGCAGCATGTGTCTCGAAGCTTGTCCAGAAGGGGCTATCCACCGTGATGAAAAAGAGGACGGTGGTTTTGAATATGTATCTGACGAACAATATTGTATTGGTTGCGGCATCTGTGCCGGAATCTGCCCTTGCGGTATTTGGGGAATGGAACAAATGGTCTGATTGT
>DAOWKG010000194.1 GCA_030639985.1 Desulfuromonadaceae bacterium | reverse complement strand
AATCTATCAAGTTTTGTGCCGGGGGCGGATTAATCATGTAATCCGTGACGCCCAAGCTACTGTCAAAAAAACCGGGAACGAAGTCTTAAGCTTCAAGGTGGAGTAAAAATGTCAAAACGTTTTATCGGTATCGATTTAGAAGGGATAGACGTCAGGGTTGCGATTCTGACCGTAGCGCCCGGAAAAATTGATGTTGAACTGGATAAGCGCAGTTATGATACCCCCGACGAAGCGGCGGCGGCGATCACCGAAATGGTGGGCGGAAAAATTATCTTGGGTGATCGTTTGGTTACCGCATTACCGTGTCGGGTTGGTTTATTCCGCCGTTTACGTTTCCCGTTCCGCGAAAAAAATAAAATTGCGGCGGCTTTACCGTTAGAACTAAGTTCACAATTGCCGATTTCGCTTGAAGAGCATTTAATTTCATTTTTGCCTCCCCGAGCGCGTGAAAATGATTATGAAGTTGATGCGGTTGTGGTCAATAAGCGTGAAATTACCGAGCTGTTAACCCATTTTCCCGATCCAGAGCAGAATCCTCGCCGCATCGATCTATTCCCTTTTGCTTTTTTACCGATTTTAAATAATCAGGATGGTATTTTGATTTATTGTCGCCGTCTCGAAGTTGTGGTGGCATTGATATATGACGGCATGGTTCGTGACTATCGCCTGTTCCCAGGAACAAACGAGTTGGCTGAGACTGAGATTTTCGATTTTATTGCCCAGCAAATCAGTCAACTTGAAAATGGTATCGGTCATGAAGGTTTACCTCTCTGGGTTATTGGGGCCGGAGTTACCGAAGAGTTATTATTCACCCTTTATCAGACCGATCGAACTATTTTGACCCCCGGAGAAGATGTGTTAGGCGATGAAATATCGTGTGAAATGGCACCAGCGGCATTGTTGGCATTGGGAGAAATGGGCGCGGCTAAAAAAACCGGGGAATTGAATTTCCGCCAAGAAGAATATGCTGCCATCGGGCAGTTGGCGATATTTAAAGCTAAACTGGTGGCGGTGGCATTGTTGTCGTTTTTGGTGGTGGCAGGGGTGGTATTGACAATGCATCTTGGTTATCTCCAGAAAACTAGTGAAGAACGCAGTTTAAAGCAACAATTGGTTGCAGTTTTCCATCAGGTTATGCCTGCCGGAGCAACGATAGTTGATGTGCCGTTGCAATTGGAGAGCAAACTGCAAGAATTGCAAAAGCAGGTGCAACTTTTTGGCCTTGGTAATCACGGGGCAGCGACAGTTTTGCAACGTTTATCTAAGGATATCGACGCTGATATCCGGCTGGATCTACATGAATTCAGCTATAATAATGTTGAAGTGCGGCTGTCTGGAAATGCCGATTCGTTTGATTCGGTTGATCAGGTTGCGGCAAAACTCCGGAATAATAATCTGTTTAGTGGCGTTGAAATTGTTGATGCCAAATTGGCAACCGATAACAGTCAGGTCGATTTCGAACTGCAGTTGAAATTTCACGGGGGTGGAAAATGAAACTGACTCGCCTTAATCAGAGAGAGAAAACGGTCGTAATTGGCGGTTTGGTTGTGCTGGTGCTGCTGTTTGTCTGGTTTGCACTGCTTACCCCTTATCTCAATTCAATAAAAAAACTTGATCGTAAAATTGCGGCACATCAACGAGGTTTGGTTAAAGTAGAAAAAATAGGCAATGAAATAGTGCAATTACGCAAGCAACTTGCCAGCGTTGATACTCGCAAAAAAGGGAAACGACCCCTTTTTTCTCAGGTAGAAAATATTACCGAACAAACCGGGGTACGGGACCAACTTTTCTCCATGCGCCCCCAACCAGCGACGACGCAGGGTAAATTTCAACAGCAACTGGTAGAAATCCGTCTAAAAAAAGTTACGTTAGCGCAATTGGTCAAGTTACTCCATGCGGTCGAATATCGTAGCGGCGGTATCCAGGTGAAGTCTATGCGGGTCAGACCAAGATTTGAAGATCGTGCGGTTCTTGATGTCAATATGGTGCTGATGTCACTGGAGAAATTATGAGCCGCACTATTATGAAAAATTTTAGCTGGCAGCGGGGGACTGGCAATGGCAGGTTGTTTATATTGTGCTTGTTGTTGTTTGTTGTTAGTGCCTTTTTTTCGTTCTGGTTTGCATTTCCCGCCGATCTATTGCAGCAGCGGTTGCTGCAAAAAGTTTCTCAACAGACCGGAACTGAAATGCGTGGACATAATGCGTCGATGTTGTTCCCGCTGGGATTGGAACTAGACCTTACCATCTTTCCCGCTATAGCCGAATTGAATGATCTACAACTACTGGGGCTTCGGGTAACGCCGGGATGGGGAAATCTGTTCTCTGGTAAGGTAGCGGTCAATTTGCAAGGGGCTTTAGCTGGTGGCAAGATTGAAGTTGATGCGGCAACGGATGGCTGGATTGATACGAGTTTCAGTGATATCGCTTTGGCGCCATTGCAACATCCCGATTTGTCGTATCAGGTCAGGGGACTATTGTCGGGACAAATAGTCGATGTGAATATTGCCGCAGACAATAAACCCGGCGGCGAATTTTCACTGCAAATAGATGGTGCGCGACTTGTGGGGTTAGAAAAAGTTGGTCTGTCGGCCGATTTGTTAATCGGTGATTTGTCTTTGGAGGGGAAAGTTGGTCGCCAGCGGCTTAATCTGGAAAAAATCAGTTTGCTGGGAGGAGTTCTGGAATTAAGTGGCGGGGGGAATATTATGCTGGGTGAGACGGCCAGTCAGACGCGGTTAAATTTGAATATCCGCTTACATCCTACTGCGACAACGCCAGAAAGTTTACTAGATCTTCTCAGTCTTACTGGGGTTCGCCCAACGGTGGATGGCAGTTACTTATTGCGGCTCGGTGGTACTTTGTTGAAACCGATTATACGTTAGGAGGCTGTCGGATAAAGCGATAACCTCGCCCACGAATAGTTTTAAAATAGCGTGGTTTAGTGGGGTCTACTTCAAAATACTTACGTAGCCTGACAATGAAATTGTCCAGGGTTCTGGTCTCTGTGTCGGGCGACATCCCCCATACCTGCCGTAATAACTCCCGGCGTGACAGTACTTTTCCCTCATGATTGAAAAAAAGGAGGAGCATTTTCATTTCCAGATCTGTTAACTGGATCGTCTCTTTCGCTGTGGTTGCCTGATGAGTCTCCAAATCGATATGGTTGCTGCCAAAATCGTAATGTTTATGTTCCATTCTGGTTGATTGCCAGTTGGAACGGCGCAACAATCCCGCCACCCGCAATAGAAATTCTTTCAAATTAAACGGTTTTGCCAAATAATCATCGGCGCCAAAGCTGAGGCCGGTGATTCGATCTTGTTCTGATCCTCTCGCAGTAAGCATCAGAATGGGGATCTGATTTCCTTGCTCTCGCAGTCGGTTACAAACTTCCAGTCCGTCAATGCCGGGTAGCATCAGGTCCAAAATGATCAGGGCAAATGGCTGGTTTTCAAGTTGTGCCAGTGCTTGTTCCCCAGTTTCGACATGGGTAACCAGATACCCTTCTTCGGTAAGATTATAAACCAGCCCCTTAGCGATATGAGGTTCATCTTCAACCAACAATAACGGGATGCTTTCAGCCATTATGGTACTCCGAGTTTAATTAGATGCATGCTGATTGTAGCTTTAAATGCCGTCGAGCTGCTATCACAACTTTCTGGTTTGAGATAATGGAATTAGCAGGTGAAACGTAGTACCGGTGTCATTGCCGTTACTTTCAATCCATACTTTTCCCCCGTGGAGGCGAATAACATTGCGAACAATAAAAAGTCCGAGGCCACTACCACGAATGGTTCTGCCACTATGGCGAATGCGATAAAATATGCGAAATACTTTTTTCTGATATTTAACCGGAATCCCTTTTCCCTGGTCGGAAAATTGTAAATGGGCCATTTCCCCATCTTGGCGTAATCCTATCTTAACGATGGGGACATCAACCGCATAGAGGATGGCATTTTCCAGTAGGTTACGCAAGACAGTCTCCAGAGCATCAGCTTCGATATTGGCAATCAGATTCGGTTCTATCTCCCAGTTTAAGGTTCCCTCTTCCGGGAAACCGGCCCTTTCCCGTTCGATCCAGTTGGTGATGGCCTGGGATAGGTCGGCCCGTTGCAGGTTGAGCCGCGTCGCTTTGTGCTCGATTTTATTTGCAGTAAGGAGGTTATTGATCAGCCCGTCGAGTCGGTCACTGTCGAGCTGCATCCGTTGGATAAATTCCTGCAATTTTTCAGCGTTTGGTTGGCGCAGTTGGATGGTTTCCAGGTGGAGTTGAATCGAAGCAAGTGGTGATTTTAATTCGTGGGTAACTTGATTAATAAAGTTTGTTTGGGCCCGGTTTAATGCTGCTTGGCGGCGCCAGTAGAGGAAGATGACATAGATGCCAATCAAAATTGCAACCAGTAGCAGAATTCCTTCGGTCAAAATCAACCAGTCACCGGTTTGCGGCAGCAATTCTGTTTGGTAGGTTTGCGCCAGTTCTTTCAACTGCTGGTGGCGCCCAAGGAACCAGTAAATCCAGAATACCAATAACGCAATCCACACAATTTGGATGCCGATAAATGTAATCAAGGGATGGAAAAGGCGCCGGAATAGATTCATAGTATGTCTTTATTACCATTGAAATTGGGGAGTTACAAGGCAGTTTTACACAACTATTACAATCTTAAATTGGCTGTACTGTTAGTATCCAGCGGATTAAATTATAAAATAACCTGCTTGTTGCTGGTAATGAGGAGTATTTATGAGTGCAGGATTAACTATTGGCCAACATCATGTTCCTTTTCCATTAATCCAAGGGGGGATGGGGGTGCGCATATCGGGGTATCGATTGGCCGGTAACGTCGCTCTGAATGGTGGTATTGGCATCGTTGCGGCCGCTGGTTTGGGATTAGGTAGTGATAGCTATGATGGTAAAAATTTCTTTGCAGCTGATCACCAGGCATTAGTGGATGAGTTGCACAAAGCTTATGAAATTGCCCCTGATGGAGTTATTGGCGTTAACTGTATGGTGGCAGTTAGAAATTATGATGATGCGGTACGGGCTTCATGTGAAGGTGGAGCTAAGGTGATTATCAGTGGTGCCGGATTGCCGATGCATCTTCCCGGATTGACGGCCGATTATCCCGAAGTTGCTCTGGTACCCATTGTTTCGTCAGTGAAAGCAGCGGAGTTGATTGTCCGTAAATGGCAAAAAAGTTATAAACGTTTCCCTGACGCCATTGTGGTTGAAGATCCAGATACCGCTGGTGGACATCTGGGTGAAAAAATGGAAAAAATTGGCTCCGGTGAATATGATCAATATGCAACCGTTCGCGGGGTAAAAGCATATTTGCAGGAAAAATGGGATGTCAATATCCCGATCATTGCTGCCGGTGGGGTTTGGGATCGGGAAGATCTTGAGTACGCTTTGGAGCAGGGTGCCGACGGGGTGCAAATGGGGACTCGTTTTGTCGTAACCGAAGAGTGTGATGCTGCTGCTGCTTTTAAGCAGGCTTATCTCGACTGTAACAAAGAGGACATCGGTTTGGTTATGAGTCCAGCAGGTTTGCCGGGGCGGGCGATTAAGCAAAATATTGGTAAGATCCGGCAGCATGATGTTGATATTGACTTATATTGCCCCTCCGCCTGTTTAAAAAAATGTGCTTACCAAGCCTCACGTGATCGGTTTTGTATTATGCAGGCGTTGGATCGGTCGCAGAAGGGTGACACTGATACCGGCTTGGTTTTTTGTGGCAGTAATGCCTGGAAAGCGGATCGGATTGATACCGTCAAAGAGGTATTCGCCGAGTTATTTCCACCGGAACAGGATTAAAAACTAGCGATAAAGCGGTCGGATTTTTCAGTCGAAGTCGATTTGTAAAAGTCCGACCGTTAATATTCTTCCCGCTTAAAAGGGAGAAGCATGGTGACAGTTGTCCCCATACCAGATTCTGAATCTATCGAAATTTTACCCTGATGCATGTCGATAATCTGTTTGGTAATTGCTAAACCCAAGCCGGTACCACGCGCTTTGGTAGTAAAGAACGGTTCGAAAATCTTCTCCAGATTTTCTGCAGCGATACCTTCCCCTTCATCAATAAATTCAATCCGTACATAGCGTTCGTCTTCGACATTGGCATTAACTGTGATTGTCGCTCCCTGTGGAGAGGCCGACCCGGCGTTGAGCAGTAAGTTGATAGCTACCTGCCGGAGTTGATCGGCATCGGCAGCAATCATCGGGATGTCGGTTGCCAGATGCTGCTCAATAGTGACGTGGTAAAGATCGGTATGGTTGCTGGCGAAATCGATAATCTGGCGTAGCAGTCGAGTGATATCGGTTGGCTCCAGGATCGGTTTTGGCGTGCGTGAGTAGCTGAGAAGATCTTGAACGATCTTTTTGCAGCGTTTACTTTCCCGTTTTATTTCATGAATAAAAGTATGGTTGGGATCATCTTCGGGGATTTTTTTCTCTAAGTAACCGGCATAGCCAAGGATAACTCCCAAGGGATTATTAATTTCATGGGCGACTCCAGAAGATAAAACCCCGAGAGAGGCCATTTTTCCATGTTGCGCTAATGCTGCTTCCATTTCCTTGTTTTTTTGCAGCATCTGGGTCATACGATTAAATGAGATGGCCAGTTCGCCTAATTCATCCCGATTTTCAACTGGCATCTGTTCATCAAGCCGTCCCTGTTTTACCCGCCGGATTACCGTTGTCATTTTTTGAATCGGGTTGGTGAGAATTTTTGCTGCCATAAATACCAAAGAGACGGCAATTATGCCGATTATCAGCGGCAGCAAAAAAACATATTTGGCGATCCGCCATTTAAGATCATTGGCGGGCTGGTAGAATTCATCTTCGTAGCTGCCAACGGCGACAATCCAGTCCCAGGGTTCGTAATAACGATAGCGAACAATTTTCATCCGCGCTTTTTTTTCGCCGCTATTTTGCCACGGGTATCTGATCCAGCCATTTTTGTTTTTAGTCATCTCAGCGATAAACGCATTGCCGCTGGTATCTTGAACCGAGAGGAGATTTTGTCCTTCAGCATGAGGATGAATTTGCATGGTGCCAGCGCTTGACATGCAGTAAATATAGCCGGTTTTGCCAACTTTTTTACTTTTGATTTGTTGTGCCAGCGTTGCCATTGAGTTTTTTTCAAATTCTGGATCGTCATAGGTTTCATCCAGAAACCCGCCAGCGGCAACAATCCAGTCCCATTTGGGACAATAGCGAAAAGCGACTATTTTGTTGCGAGGATGCTTATCCCCTAATTTCTCGTTGCGCCAGGGGTAAATGGCATAAAGGACTTCGCCGGGTTTAGAATTGATTGCTCGCTCAGTGAGTTCACGGATAAAGTAGTGACCGTTTTCATCCTGTTCAGCAATAATATTTTCCCCTTCCCGAGCCGGGTGGACAGTCAATGTCCCCTTACTGGTAAGGGCAAATAAATAGCCACTACTGCCGATACTGACTTGTTTAAAACTGTTCCGAGCCGCATCTTGGGTTTTGGAGCGGTTAATATTACCCTGTTCGCTTTGTATTTGTTGTTGGTTAATCAGGGTGTAGGCCAGGTTTACCAGCGCTTTCATCTCACGCTGAACGATAACTTTTTTTTCCTCGCGATATACTTCAAATTGTCGATGATGACTATCCAGCAGGTTCAGAGTGAAGTCAGCCATATGGTCAAGATCTGCCTTGCTGGTTGCAGTGAGTCCATCATACGCTTGTTGGGTAGCGATATAGCCGATCATCCCACCAAGGAGAAAAATTGGCAGTACCACCAAGGGTAAAATGATCACCAAAAGTTTTATGCGGATTTTGAGATTTTTAAAGGTTTTTATCGGGGTAGGGCTCACAAGTTTACACCGGGGTGGGACGCAAGGTTGTAGTACTCTCGGGACAGTCACCGCACGGTGACTGTCCCGGTTTTTTGCCAAGTCAGACAGACTCCTGGTGCTACTCTAGATTAGAAGCGCACCAACAGTCCGCCGAATGGGCCAGTGAATTTTGTTTCTACAAACACATCATCTTCATCGATTTTCAAATCGAAATAGCGGTAGCCAGCATAAAGACCGACCATTGGAATCGGTGAAAATTCAATCTGTGCTTCGGCATCGAGAAAATTATTGCCGTCATATTCAACGTAACCGACCCGGCCAACTACGCCGATAAAGTCTGCCAGAGCAATTCTGGCGCGAAGTCCAATGGTCGGGATCGGTGCGGTTACCGATATCGATTCGACCAGACCTAGCGTTTGATCATTTAAGCTGATATTGATATCGGCAATCTTGACAGCCAGTTCCAGCCCTAATTGAAATCGGGTTGGCAGATCATCAAAATTGAGCAGGTAGTAGGTGTAGCCAACGTCGTAGATATCCATATCTAGATCAGTTTTTACACTAGTACCGATATTATATGTTACACCATTAAAATCAATGGATCTTGTCATGACGCCAGTACCAGAAAAGCTGATTGGCAGGTAATTGAAAGTAAATTGTGAGTCACCCCATTTTAAAGCGATTTCAGCCGTTACATTTTCGCTGTCATCAAGGTTAAGGTCTTTCTCCAGATCAACCTCAGTTCCTACGCCATCAAGTGTTCCGGCAAGTGTCCCTTCGGGACTTAGTAGTTGATACCCGGCTTTAAATGAAACTATTTCATCAGCAAATGCCGCAGTTGTGAGTAGTAAAAAAACGGCCACTAGGGGTAGCACTTTCCATTTGTTGAACATGTTTATCTCCTTTGAAAAGATGAATTTGGTTGCGGGATAGTAACAAAGATAAAATGAATTGTCAGTGTTTCTAATCACAGCTGCCGAGACGACGACCGGCCAGCTTCTGACTGACGGT
Source organism: Desulfuromonadaceae bacterium (assembly GCA_030639985.1). Lineage (GTDB taxonomy): Bacteria > Desulfobacterota > Desulfuromonadia > Desulfuromonadales > Geopsychrobacteraceae > Desulfuromusa. Next base: position 729 of record DAOWKG010000194.1, on the reverse strand, counting down.
ACCTGTGCCAGGCATCTGCATATTTATTTTTCCAGTAAAGGAGTTTCCCTTATAGGTGATAGTCCCAGAGCTGGTGGTTTTACCCTCATCGGTATTGCACACGATTGTCCAGCTGACGGTATTGCCTTTGACGCTTTGTTCCGTAACTTTACAGTCCTCGTCTCGATTTTGCTCATTGTCCTGAGGAATTAAATCATTTTTTGTAAGGCACGTCGTGTGGCTCATTGGTGGGATTTGAAAGGGGAGATTTGCCATCTCCATTGTGGTTGTAATTTCCCAACGCCCTTCATTCATGTTGATTGCATCACTTGCAGATGATGAGTAGGCAGAAAGTGACATGAAGTTAATGCTGGCAATAACCAGCAAAATCACTTTTACCATTTATTTGTACCCTCCCAAGTAAAAAGTATAAATGAGGAAGGAATTATCTGCCCAGTCCTCATCTTGTAGTGATCACTAATAAGTATCTTACAATATGTTGCTGGCAAGTAAAATATCTAACATGATGATTGCCTACCTTGCCTTCTTCCGCCCTTTTGGTACCCGCTTTCTCCGGGTTTTTTTCTCCGGAATTTCAACCACTGCAGCCATTCCCGCAGCTGCTAGTTCTTCCTTTGATTTTGCCGCAGAGACACAGATGCAGCGGTCAATTAATCGGGTACCATCAAGCATGTTGATCGCTTCTTTGGTTTCGGCATCGTTAGACATGCAGACAAAAGCAACCCCTTT
>DAOWKG010000089.1 GCA_030639985.1 Desulfuromonadaceae bacterium | reverse complement strand
CAGGTTGTAACCAGTTGCTCGTTCAGACCGATAACGTCGAACAGGGCAGCGTTGCGGTAACTCGAAACCGTACTGATGCCCATTTTAGACATGATCTTAAGGATCCCTTTGGTTAAGGCGTCGTAGATATTTTTTAACGATAAACGAATATCTTTAGCGGTCAAATTACGGTTTTCGCAGAGCTCCAAGCTGGTGGCGTAAAGGAGCCAAGGGTAGATTGCGACACAGCCATAACCGATTAAAACGGCAGCGGCATGGGGTTCAACAACCTCGGCGGTCGAGGCAATAATGGTGACGTGCTGGCGCTGACCGACTCGCAACAATTGTTGATTGATGTAACCAACCGCCATTGCCATTGGGATCAATTTTCGTTCAGCAGAAAGTACCCGGTCATCCAGTATGACAATGCGGATACCATTGTCTTGCACCGCGGTGACAACCTTCTCTCCTAGTTGCTGTAACGATTGTTCCAGATTTTGGTCGAACCCGGTAGTGAAACGCAGATGCTTGTAGCAGGGCTCATAACGGGGCAACTCTGGATCACCGAAAGTGAGCAGCGCTTGGAAAATATCGTGTGAGAGGATTGGCGAGTTACTTTTCAGCCGTTTTGCTCGCTCCTTGGTCTCTATCAGCGGATTGGCAATCCCGCCGAAACCGATAGTGGTCGACATCACCACTTTTTCGCGGAGCGGGTCGATCGGCGGATTGGTTACCTGGGCAAATTTTTGTTTGAAAAAATCGGAGAAATTACGCTGCTGATCCGAAAAAGCAGCCAGGGGTGAATCGTCACCCATTGAGCCAACCGGTTCTTTGCCCTCTTTCATCATCGTGCGAATTACCAGGTTCACCACCTCACTGGTGATATTGTGGTAACGCTGCAATTTGTCCAGTTCGGGATAGCGATAGTCGCTGAGGTCTTCAAACTGCCGTTCGATAAACTCCTGTAAATAATAGGTGTGTTCGGTCAGCCAACGTTTGTATGGTTGCGATTCCATCAGGTAACGATCGATATCCCGGGGATAGAAAATTTCCCCCCGTTCCAGATCGGCAGCGATCATTTCGCCACTCTGCAAGCGACCCCGTTCCCGAATCATCTCGGCGGGGGTATCGAGAACCCCATATTCGCTGCTGATCAACAGGCGGTCATCGGTAGTAATGACATACTTTGCCGGGCGTAAACCGTTACGGTCAAGGACGCAGCCGATATAGCGGCCGTTGGTCAAACTGACAGCTGCTGGTCCGTCCCAAGGTTCAAACGATGCGGAGGCGTACTCGTAGAAAGCGCGCAACTTTGCCGGTAGATGGGCGACATTGTGGCGGGCTGGAGGAATCAGAACCCGGATGGCTTTGAAGAAGTCGACGCCGTTGGCGAGGAGGAACTCAACCATATTATCAAGATTGGCGCTGTCGCTGACCCCACTTTCGAGGATCGGTAAGATTCGTTTTAGCTCAGCCGCTGAAAAAATTGGACTTTCTGCTGTGGTAAATTTATTGAGTGCTTTGAAACAGTTGCCTTTGATGGAATTAATTTCCCCGTTATGGGCAATCATTCGCAGTGGTTGTGCCAGTTTCCATTGGGGCAGGGTGTTGGTAGAAAAACGCTGGTGGAACAAGGCAAAGGAGATTTTGAAATCGTCACGTTGCAAATCGGGAAACAGTTTTTCAATGTAGGTTGGCATCACCAACCCTTTGTATGACACCGTAGTGCGGGAAAAACTGGCAATGTAGAAGTCGGGATCTTGATCGAGTTGATGTTCAACTTCTTTACGGGTCAGGTAGATCAGGGCATCGAAACGGCGGGTGGCAGTCAGGGCGGCAGGAACCACAAATAGCTGCACAATGTGAGGCAATTTTTTTAAGGCATATTCACCCAGGGCATCGGTATCTAACGGTACCACTCGGGTCAAAATGACATTCAGATCATTTTTTTCACAATGTTGCTGAAATGTCGCCAGCTGCGTTTCTGTGTCACTGAGAAACAGGGTAGCAACGGCAAACTGTTTTGGCAGTGAAATCCCGTTATCTTCAGCAATTTGTCGCATGAAGCCGGTCGGCATAGAACAGAGCAGCCCGCTGCCATCGCCGGTTTTTCCATCGGCGGCGATGGCACCCCGGTGCATCATCCGACTGAGTGATTTAATTGAATCATGCAGCAGTTGGTGGCTAGGTTGATTATGGATGTGAGCCAACAAACCAAAACCGCAATTGTCGTGGAATTGTTCCGCAAGGTTCATAAAATTGACCCTTCGTAAGAGTTCATTATTCACTATTAAGCAAAGTTTAACTTATATTCAGGAAAATAGGCAATTTTTTGCGGAGCAGCTGATTTGCACTCTATGAGGGAGATGTGGCACCAGAAAGAGGTCGATTCAAGCCGCCAGAAACAACGGATCAGCTTGAATCGACTTCTTAACTGCTACAATGTTGTCTAATCCCATAACGGGATTGATTAATAGGGCTGCCGATGAAAGCTAACTGGCCACTTTCATCCTGAAACTGTAAGTAACGCAGCGAGATCTAACCTGTAAGAGTTGTAAGCTATTCCCATTTGTTTTTTTTCTTCTTTTTCTTATTTTTTTTACCGGCGGGATATTTTTTTAGATGCTCTGAATACTTGACGTAAGGGTGCTCTGTTTCCATCTCGATAGAAACGTGGCCCCCCAGGCGGATACTCAAACTTTGCGGTAAAGAAACAGATACCCGCCATATCCCGCCTGAATCAAGGTGAAAGTAAAGATTGCGGCCGGTATCAAAATAAACACTGGAATTCGGGTAGTAGTAGTAACTGTGCTTGGCACGATGGCCATGGGCTTTGGCATGCGGTGGCGGACCGGGTTTGTGAACCTTGGGATGATGGGTCGGAGTACTACTGCCAATGGTCACCCTTCCATGACCTCCAGATGCAGAGATGAGACATCCAGACAGCAGAAATAGCAGACCGAGAGCGGTACATAATTGCAAAAAAATTAATAGTTTTTTCATTTTTACCTCACTTTACAATTGAAATTAGCAGATAGGTAATTATTGCTTAGGTTACGGGTAATCTCAAGGGCTTTAATTGGTATTGCCGCGGGCTAAAAAAATGATCAATTATTTGTTACTATGGTAGCGGAACTCATGTGTCTCGATATTTGGAACCTCAAAGTTATTTGCGCTGGAGATTGAATCATGGCTAATATTCTCGACCATCCACTGATCAGTGAACGCTATTTCTTTCCTCGTGACGGTTATTTCAAGAACCCGTTCTGGGTCAATTGTAGCGATGCGCAGCTGGCTTGCAGTTATCATGAAATTGATCCAGTGGCAAAAACTGTGGTCCATTTTCACGGTAATGGGGAGATTGTTGATGATTGGCAGGGTGATTTTGTCACCTTGATTCAACAAATGGGCTGCAACTGTTTTCTGGCAGAACTACGTGGTTACGGGCAGTCAACTGGACAGCCGCAGTTGGGGAAAATGGTCGCAGATGTGGTGCCCACTATCGAGGCATTGCAACGACCGGCCAGTGAGCTGATCTTTTTTGGGCGTAGTGTCGGTTCGATCTTTGCGATTGAGGCGGCGGCAAAATTTCCTCAGGCTGCTGGGTTGATTCTGGAAAGTGGGGTTGCCGATGTGTTGGAACGGCTACTGCTCCGGGTCAGTGCCGCTGAACTTGGGGTCAGCGTTGATGAGTTTGCAGTAGAGGTCGATAGCAGGTTGAATCATCAGCTTAAAATGATGAGATATTCGGGGCCAACTCTGGTTTTGCATACCCAAAATGACGGTCTTGTTGATGTCAGCCATGGGCAGCGGTTATACGACTGGGCCGCAGGGGAGAAGCGATTAAAAATATTTCCACAAGGGAATCACAATGACATCATGTACGTCAATGCCCGAGAATATTTTGGCTTGGTGGCAGAATTTATCAGTGCCGTGTAGGGTCAAGTCTGCTGTTGAGCTTTTGGTGCGGTAGTATGGGCACCTACTGTGCAGGTTTGAAACGAATTAAGTAGAGTCCGCTTAAAATTATAAGACCGGCACAGATAAAGAGCGGGGTAAAACCGGCAAAGTCTCCAATTGCCCCGAGAATAAATGCGCCACAAAAGACCCCGGTATCAATCCCGCCGGTAAAAATTCCCGTTATTTTGCCTCGCACCGCATAAGGTTCATCCCGTACTGCCATCGCATTTAAAGCCGGAAACAATAGACCGTGACCGATACCAAATAAAAAACCGACCCCCAGCAACAAGGTATTACCGTGAACCAGAGGGGTCAGTAGCAAACCGACTGCTGCAAAAAATAGCCCCCAGGGAATTATCTGATTTTCGCCGATGCGATCTGCCATTTTTCCAGCGATAAAGCGAACCCCAACCGCAGCACCAGAATAGGCGAGATAATATAACGAAACGTGCCCAAGTTCGCGTTGCTCGGCAAACGGCGTGATAAAATTCCCTGTGGCGGCTAAGCCAAAGCCGAATAGTATCGATAGCCCACCACAAACTAATTGTTTGCGGGTTTTTAATAAGGTGAAAAAAGATGGTGATGGTTGTGCTTTTGTTTGTTGCAGTTGGTGTTTGTCGCTGATTGGCAGCTGCAGTAGTAGTGCTGTCCCGGCTAAACCTGAAGCGGTGATAAAGAAAGCTGCAAAACCAAACTTTTGTAATATCGGTTCGGCCAGCAGTGGGCCGATCGCCATGCCGATCAGTCCGGACGTACCGAATATGCCGATCCCTTCGTTTAAACGGTTGACGGGAATTAAATCGACAATAAAGGTAAAAATTGCAGTAAAGCAAATTGCCAAGCCGATACCGTGCAGGATACGGAATAATAACAGTAACCGATAGTAATCGGACAGGCTGCCTTGGAGCAGCAAATGTAGCAGTGGCATGATGGTCATAATAATACAGCCGATGGTGTAGCTGCGCTTGCGACCGATGCGATCGATCATTTCCGCAATCCAGGGTCGACACAGAGCCGAAGCTAAGGCAAAGACCCCCATGATAATACCGATGTCGTTGTGGCTACCGCCATGTTCGGTGATAAACAATGGGAAGAGAAAAAAACTGGAGAAACTGGCAACCAGAAACAGGTTCGCCATAAAAAGGGCGGCAAATGCCGGGGTGTAAAGCATCAGATCAATCCAGAATGAGTGATAATTTCTGCACCCTGCAGGGTTAGCAGCGCCAGAAATGTGTAACGTAACCCTTTACCAGTGGTCACCAACAGAGCAAAGCGAATCGGTGGAGTTCTAAGCATGCCGCTGACCAGACAGAGCGGATCTCCTACGATTGGCATCCACGCCAGCAACAGTGACCAGTTTCCGTAACGGTTAAACCACGATTCGGCTCGCTGTTGCTGCTGCTTATTAATGCGGAGCACTTTTTTTGTCAACCAATCTCCGCCATAATAACCGATCAGATAGTTGGTGGCGGAGCCAAGGCTATTTCCCAGTGTGGCAATTCCCACCGCTGCAGCCGGATTGACCCCCTGTAAAAGGACGGCAATCAGGAGCCATTCCGACCCCAGTGGCAGCAGGGTGGAAGCACAAAAACTGACTAAAAAGAGCGACACAAGTCCGTATTCGGTTAAAAATTCAAGCATGGAAGCTATCATAGCAGAGCAACCGCAGGAAACAAATGGTTGAAAGATCTTGTTACCAGGCTTGTCTGGGTGTAAATTGGCGCATCAAAAATCTAAAGGATAAAACTGATGGATAAAATACCGGTTCTGGCCAAAATTAAAACCTTATTGGAGATGATTAAATTCTCCCACACAATTTTTGCATTTCCGTTTGCTTTGATGGGGGTGGTGTTAGCTGCTTTGGCAAACGGTACGCCTCCCAGTTTTGGTCAGGTGTTTTGGGTTTGTATTGCCATGGTTGGGGCACGAACTGCGGCGATGGGCTTGAACCGATTGATTGATGCTAATATCGATGCCAAAAATCCCCGTACCGCTGACCGCCATATCCCGGCGGGAACGGTGTCAATTTGGGAAGCAACCTTGTTTGTTCTGGTAGCCCTGATTATTTTCTTTTTTGCCGCCTGGATGTTGAACCCCCTTTGCTTGAAACTGGCACCGGTTGCCCTTGGTTTCTTTGTTCTCTACGCTTATTGTAAGCGTTTTACCCATTTTGCCCACGTGGTGCTGGGAATCTGTCTTGCTGCTGCACCGATTGGCGCCTGGGTAGCATTACGGGGCGATCTTGGTTGGCCGGTAATTTCTCTGGGGATTGCTGTCCTGTTTTGGGTCTCCGGTTTCGATATTTTTTATGCTTTGCAAGATTACGATTATGATGTCGAACATGGACTCCATTCGGTACCGTCAAAACTAGGCAAAGAAAAATCATTTCTCCTTGCCAGAGTTTTTCACGGGCTGATGTTGTTATTTCTGTTGCTGGTACTAGTGGGAAGCGGATTGGGTTGGATTTATTTTATCGGGGTTCTTGTGGTAAGCGGGTTGCTGGTTTATGAACATATGCTGGTCAAACCCGACGATCTTTCCAAGCTGGATGCCGCTTTTTTTAATATGAATGGTTATATCAGTGTGACGATTTTTGTATTTACTTTGATCGATGCGATAGTTTAAGTGCCGTGGAAAGCTTTTTAACGGAGAGGCGCAGAGATGGAGAGTACGCAGAGAAACCTTTAAGGCAAAAATAGCCACCAAGGCGCCAAGAGCACCAAGAAAAACGTTTTGGGGTTTAAAAACAAAAAAAGATTTTGATTTTTCTCTGCATCTCTCCGCCTCTCCGTTAAAGTTTTTGAACTGGTTCTCTTTTGGTGGCAAAAAAGGTTTAGTTTTTATGAATAATATCGTTGTCGGTATAACCGGAGCATCCGGCTCTATCTACGGCTTGCGCCTGATTGAAGAACTGTTACGTGCTGAAATACAGGTAACGGTTTTATTGACCAATGCCGGGCGGCAGGTGGTAGCGTTCGAAACGGGGATGGAAGTTTCAGAAAATCCAGCTGAATGTTCTCGACAACTCAAAGATTATTTCAAGGCGGGAGATAACTTACAGTATTGTGGTATCAACGACTTTTTTGCCCCGGTTGCCAGTGGTTCAAGTGCCCCGGATGCGGTAGTCGTTTGCCCCTGCTCCATGGGGACAGTGGGTCGGATTGCTGCGGGATTATCGGGTAATCTGCTCGAACGGGTTGCCGACGTGGCGTTGAAAGAAAATAAAACTTTATTACTGGTGCCGCGTGAGACCCCGTTCAATCAGATTCATCTTGAAAATTTATTACGGCTGTCCAAAGCTGGGGCGCAAATATTACCGGCAATGCCGGGATTTTATCAGCAACCCGAAACTGTTGCGGATCTGGTCGATTTTTTGGTGGGCAAAATTATGGATAGTCTTGGTGTTGAGCATAAGCTGTTCAAGCGTTGGGGAACAGAAGAATAAAAATGACAGGAACAAACAATGAATGACCTATTTGAAACTTTGAAAGATAAAATTGACAATCAGCAACGTATTACCGATGCTGAAGCTCTGGCACTGTTTGAATCAAACGATCTGTTGGCGATTGGCGAACTTGCGGCAGCGGCTAATCGGCGCAAAAATGGTGAGCGAGTTTACTTCAATGTTAACCGCCACATCAATTACACCAATATTTGTGTTAACCAGTGTACCTTCTGCGCATTTTCCAAGTTGGAAGGTGAAGAGGATGGTTACACCTTGGCACTGGAAGATATTCGCAAAAAAGCTGAGGAAGCGGTAGCTGCCGGGGCGACTGAGATCCATTCAGTGGGTGGACTTCATCCCCGTTTACCGTTTGAGTTTTATCTTGATATGCTGCGCACCATCAAGTCGGTTTCGCCGCAATTACATGTCAAAGCATTTACTGCCGTAGAAATTGATTACTTTGCCAAAATCAGCAAAACCACGATACTTGAGGTGATCCATGCTTTGCGTGAAGCTGGACTAGGTTCCATGCCTGGTGGTGGTGCGGAAATTTTTGCCAAAGAGGTGCGGGATAAAATTTGTCCGGAGAAAATTTCGGGGGAGCGGTGGCTGGAAATAATCGAACAAATCCATGCTACCGGCATAAAAAGTAATGCCACCATGTTGTTTGGCCATCTCGAAAATTATGCCGATCGGGTTGACCATATGCGTCGTCTGCGGGAATTACAAGATCGTAGCGGCGGTTTTCAAAGTTTTATCCCGCTGGCGTTTCAGCCCGACAATACTCGGGTTCCTGGAGCCAAAGGGGTGGGTGGGGTCGATGCCCTGAAAACGTTGGCAATCAGCCGAATTTATCTTGATAACTTTCAACACGTCAAAGCCTACTGGGTGATGCTGGGACTTAAAATCGCCCAGACGGCACTTTGTTTTGGGGTCAACGATCTGGATGGCACCGTTATTGAGGAACAGATTGGTCATGATGCCGGTGCTGACTCGCCGCAGGTGATCGGTAAGGAGCGGATTATTAATCTGATTCGCATCGCGGGTAAAACTCCGGTGGAGCGGGATACCCTTTATAATGAATTGATGGTTTATTAATGTTTGAACAAATCAACGCAAAATTGCATGGTGGCAAGCCGATCAATCGTGAAGAAGCCCTCTGGTTGCTGACCGAGGCTGAGTTGCTTTCGGTCGGTAAACTGGCTGCTGCAATCAGGCAGAAAAAACACCCCGAAAATCGAGTGACATTTGTCGTTGATCGCAATGTTAATTATAGTAACATCTGTGATTCCAAGTGTAAGTTCTGCGCTTTTTACCGGGATGAGCAGGATGGTGATGCCTATTTGCTAGATTATGAAACGATCTTTGCCAAGGTGCAGGAACTGGTCGATCATGGTGGTACTCAACTGCTGATGCAGGGGGGGATTCATCCGACGTTGAAGATTGACTGGTTTGAGAACCTGTTTCGACAATTGCGGCAACGCTTTCCGCAGGTACAAATTCACTCTCTCTCACCGGCAGAGGTGATTCAGATTGCTAAACTTTCTGGTTTGACGATGGCAGAATGTTTATGCCGTTTGCAAGCAGCCGGGTTAGCTTCGGTACCTGGTGGCGGAGCCGAAATTCTGGTCGATTCGGTGCGGCAGGTAATCTCACCAAATAAAATTGGCTGGAAAAAGTGGGCCGAGGTGATGGAGGAAGCACATCGGTTGGGGATGCGTACTACTGCAACGATGATGTTTGGTAGCACCGAAAAGCCTGCAGACATTATTGAACATCTATTTCGGATTCGGGAGATTCAGGAACGTAGCGGTGGTTTTACCGCTTTTATTCCGTGGAGCTTTCAGCCTGACAATACCGAGCTCGGTGGCGAATCGGCAAGTGGGATCGAGTATCTCAAGGTCTTGGCCGTTTCCCGGATTGTCCTTGATAACATCGATAATATTCAGGCAAGCTGGGTAACGCAAGGGGCGCGGATGGCACAGGTGGCCCTGTTTTTTGGTGGCAATGATCTTGGCGGTACCATGCTGGAAGAAAATGTCGTTGCCGCCGCCGGTTGTTCGTTTCGGATGTCGCAGGATGATATTGTTGAATTGGTTCGTAGTGCTGGTTTTACTCCGGCACGAAGGACGACCGAATATGAGATTTTGAAGGAATATTGAGTTTTTAAAACCCCCTCGTTCGCCCTGTCGGGCACCTTCTCCCTCATGGAGAGGGGGGTTTTTCTTTAAATCCCATGTTGTTATTGGGATGGGATGTATTCACAAGGAGATGGTTACATGTTCAAGAAGAGTTTGGCGGTTCTGTTTATATTATTCTTTGTTTTTTGTTCTTCTTATGTTTTTGCTTCGGAAATAAATGAGATTGCGAAAGACACCCACCCACCAAAAGATATCCTCCGGCAAAGCACGCGAGAATTTCATGATCGAATTCTCTGTATCGACGGCTTGAAGGTATTCCAGACTATTGCTTTCGGTTACGGGAACGGAACAGGTGCCGCTGTTTCAAATATCCAGTTGTACGAAGAAAAAAAGGGCAAGGTAATTCCGGTTCGCTGTAGTTCCAAGTAACTAGCAAAAAAGTCTGCGGCTGAAACGCCCCCTCATCCGGCCGATGGTCACCTTCACCCTTGGGGAGAAGGATTTGAAATAATTTGTGAGTGAGTTGAATTATGCTGCCATTGCGTAAAAACATTACCGAAATGACCGGTTACGTTCCCGGTTTTCAACCCGATGGTGAGGGTTGGATCAAGCTCAATACTAACGAAAACCCCTATCCACCTTCACCAGAAGTGGTTAAGGCCATAACTACTGAGCTGGCTAATGGTGGTGAGAACCTGCGTAAATATCCCGATGCTGGCAGTAAAGAAGCCCGAAGAGTTGCGGCTGAACTGTACGGAGTTGATCCCAGCTGGGTAATTATGGCGAATGGTTCGGATGAATTGCTCAACAACCTGATTCGGGCATTTGCCGGTGAGGGTGAAGAGATCGCTTTTGTCCATCCTTCCTACTCCTATTATGCGACGCTGGCAGAGATTCAGGGGGCAAAAATCAAGACCTTCGGCTTGACCGATGATTATTTGCTTGCCGATTTTCCACAACGCTATGCTGGTAAAATTTTCTTTCTAACCAGTCCTAACGCCCCGCTCGGTTTTGCTTTTAATAACGATTATATTGCCGAACTAGCGCAACGTTGTGACGGGATTTTGGTGGTTGATGAGGCGTATGTAGATTTTGCTGCCGAGTCGGCGCTGGAGTTGGTGCAAAAGTATGAAAATGTAGTGATCACCCGGACTTTTTCTAAAAGTTACTCATTGGCGGGGATGCGTTTGGGTTTGGCGGTAGCTCGTCCCGAAGTGATTGCCGCACTCGATAAAATTCGTG
>DAOWKG010000143.1 GCA_030639985.1 Desulfuromonadaceae bacterium | reverse complement strand
TGTGTGAAAGTTATTTTTGGAACCCCACAAGATGGGGTTACTCCCGGTCAGGCAGCAGTTTTTTATGCTGCTGATCTGGTTCTTGGTGGCGGCTGGATTCAATGAGTACTACGGTAGCTATAGTCACCCTTGGTTGTAAAACCAATCAATTTGAATCGGCGGCAATAGGTGAACAATTGCGCCAGTCTGGTTATCGGCAGGTTGATTTTGAAACTGGTGCCGAACTGGTAATTGTCAATACCTGTACGGTTACTGCTGCGACTGATGCTCAATCACGTAAATTGATAAGACGTGCCCGGCGACTCAATCCGCAGGCGCGTATTGTCGTGACTGGCTGTTATGCTCAAATTGATCCCAAAAGTCTGCAGCAACTGCCGGGCGTTTCATTGGTAATCGGTAATCAGGAAAAGGGGCAGTTGCTGAAGCATCTGGCAGACAATAACGAACCGGGGCAAATTCTGGTTTCCGATATCCGTACTTTCAGCACGATTAAACCACTCAGCCTAACCGGCTTTGAACAACGGAGTCGGGCTTTTGTCCAGATCCAAAATGGTTGTGATGCTTTTTGTTCCTACTGTATTATTCCTTATGCGCGGGGACGCAGCCGTTCTGTCGCCGTTGATGATATTGTGGCACAGATCGAACAACTTGCGGCTAATGGTTATCCCGAAATTGTCCTGACCGGAATTCATATTGGTAATTGGGGACGAGACCTGGAACCGCAAACTGATCTTCTTGCTTTATTGAAAAAAATAGCAACTTCGAAGTTTTCGGGGCGTTTACGGCTGGGTTCAATTGAGCCGACCGAATTATCAGCACCGCTTTATCAATATATTCTAGCTGCTGATTGGATTTGCCCCCATTTTCATATCCCCCTCCAGGCCGGATGCGATGCGGTTCTGAAACGAATGAACCGTCACTATTCAACCGGGTTTTTTACCGACCTAATTGCCGCTATTCACCAATTAAGTCCCGATGCTGCTATCGGTTTGGATGTGATTGCTGGATTTCCCGGTGAAACTGATGACCAGTTTGCAGCCACCTGTCAGTTATTGGAATCACTGCCATTCAGTCATCTTCATGTTTTCCCATTCAGTAAACGGGCAGGGACGCCAGCTGCCACTATGCCCGGACAAGTAACGGGTGAAATTATTAAACAACGTGCTGCCCGATTACGTCAAATTGGGAGCCAGAAACACAACGATTTTCTCCAACGCTTTATCGGCACAAAGATGGAAGTGGTTATTGAAAGCGGGGACACCGATGGACAGCGTAAAGGTTTGACACCCAATTATCTTACCGTTTCAGTATTTGCACCTGCGGTTAAACCGGGGACATTGTTGCCGGTGAAGATTATTGCTATTGATGCCGCTGGTCTGATTGGTGATGCCGGGCTGGTGTGATGGTAACTTTTTTATGACATTGGTCTTAAAATGATATTAATTCTTGACGTTGAAGACTAATTTTGCTAGAAAATCGGTCTTTCCATTGGGGCGTCGCCAAGCGGTAAGGCACTGGATTTTGATTCCAGCATTCGCAGGTTCGATCCCTGCCGCCCCAGCCATAAATTTACACCGATCCAATAACAGGGATCGAAGCGGAACGAGCGCTGACTTAATGTCAGTAAAGCGGCCATGGATGGCCGCGTCAGCGAGTGTCGGGGAGCCTACGCAGGAACCAACAGGATGTTGGTGACGAAGTAGGAGATCCCTGCCGCCCCAGCCATTATAACTATAAGTCATCCTGAGGGATGGCGGCCGAAAGGATGAAGTTTCGACTTCATCCTTTTTTTATTTCTATCATTTCTTGTCTCTGCTAATCTGAAGTATTGATTTAAACACTAATGTCCGATAAATTACACACTATGTGAGATTAATTGCCGATTTAGGTATTGGAGTTTTGATGGAACCAATTCGTTTTGCTGACATTTTGTTCGTATTTCTTGTGCTGGTGATTACCTTTTCAATTCTATGGTTAGTGCATAAATCCAGAAATAAAACTGATAAAACCAAAGTCGATGATTCATCTGTAGTAGAAGAAAAAGACGCATAGTTGCAAAAATAACCTTATTCCGGAGGAAAAAATGAACCCCCTAGCTGCCGATCTTAACGACTCGTTGCAAAAGAACAATCCTTATGTTTATGAAATGCTTTCTGACCTTGGAAAAAATCTGTTTTTCCCAAAAGGAATTCTCAGTCAATCGGCTGAAGCCAAAGAGAAAGCCCACAAATATAATGCGACTATTGGTACTGCTACCGAAAAAGGTGGGCCAATGTTTCTTCAGTGTATTCACGACAAATTGTCGGCATTTGCACCTAAGGATATCTATCCCTATGCACCACCTGCAGGCAAGCCTGAACTGCGTCAACTTTGGCGTGATAAAATGTTACAAGAAAATCCAAGTCAGCAGGACAAGCATTTCAGTATGCCGATTGTCACCAATGCCTTGACTCACGGATTATCCATCATTGCCGATATGTTTATCGACGAAGGTGATCATCTGGTCCTTCCTGACATGATGTGGGGTAACTATAATCTTACTTTTGTGACCCGTTGTGGTGCAGTGGTTAAAAAGTTTAAAACTTTCACCGAAACTGGTGGGTTTAATGTTGATGCCTTCAAGGTTTGTTTAAAAGCTACTGCTGCAGAAAAAGGCAAGGCGGTTATCATCTTGAATTTCCCAAACAACCCCAGTGGTTATACACCAACGGTTGCCGAAGGTGATGCTATCGTAGCTGCTATTAAAGAGGTAGCTGACTCTGGTTGCAACATTGTTACCGTAACTGACGATGCCTATTTCGGTTTGTTTTATGAAGAATCTCTCAAGGAATCTTTATTTGGTAAATTGGCTAACCAGAATCCTCGTATGCTTACCATCAAATTGGACGGTGCTACTAAAGAGGAATTTGTTTGGGGATTCCGTACCGGTTTCATAACTTATGCTGACGGTACAAGTGGTAAGAATGATGCGGTTCTTACGGCCTTGGAGAAAAAGACCCTCGGAATTATCCGTGCCACTATTTCAAATTGTCCCCATCCTTCTCAGACCTTTGTCATCGAAGCACTGCAGTCGCCAGATTTTGTTTCTCAAAAACAGCAGAAATTTGAGGTAATGAAGGGTCGGGCACTGGAAGTTAAAAAAGTTCTTCAAAATAGTAAATACGCCGATTCTTGGAATTATTATCCGTTTAACTCGGGCTATTTTATGTGCCTCGAATTAAAGCGTGTTGATGCCGAAAAATTGCGAGTTCACTTGTTGGACAAGTATGGCGTTGGAGCTATCTCGATTGGTAAAACCGATCTGCGGATTGCATTTTCATGTATCGAAGAAGAAAATATCCAAGAATTGTTCGACCTGATTTATCAGGCAGAACAGGACCTTGCTTAGGAACAAAGGTAGTGCTTTAATTGCTTGAAAATTGTTAAACAAAACCGGCTATGCATAAAAAATGTATAGCCGGTTTTGTTTCTGCTCTCCTAGTTGCGTCCGTAAATATATATGCGATTCAATCTATACTCGAAATATGCGTGTATTTTTAGTTTATCGTGGGGATAGTG
>DAOWKG010000012.1 GCA_030639985.1 Desulfuromonadaceae bacterium | reverse complement strand
GCACCGCTACCGGTGCCGACATCAAGCAGTTGTCCACTGCTACCAGCTCGGGTAAGTGCCTCTTCGACCAAGATTTCTGTATCTGCTCGGGGAATCAGTACCGCAGGCGTGACATTGAATTCTAGTGACCAGAATTCGGTGATTCCAAGCAAATATTGTAACGGCTCCCGTTGCCCCCGCCGTTTCACTAGCGGTCGAATAGTATCTAGTTCTGCCGCTATCAGCGGGCGATCATAATTGAGATAGAGACCGATGCGGTCGAGGTCCAAGACATGTGCCAGCAACAGTTCAGCATCCAACCTTGGATTGTCGATTCCCTTCTCGGTAAAAAAATCGGTCGTCCAGCGTAAAATTCTCAATAATGTCCAGATTTCGCTCAAGCGTTACGACTCCTGCTGACTCATCTGTGCCGCCTGCTGATCGGTAATCAATGCCTCGATAATTTCGTCGACATCACCCTGCATAATTGCATCGAGCTTGTAGAGGGTAAGTCCGATACGATGG
Source organism: Desulfuromonadaceae bacterium (assembly GCA_030639985.1). Classification (GTDB taxonomy): domain Bacteria; phylum Desulfobacterota; class Desulfuromonadia; order Desulfuromonadales; family Geopsychrobacteraceae; genus Desulfuromusa. The sequence continues at coordinate 13,751 of DAOWKG010000012.1, read as the reverse complement.
TCGGTACAACGTCCCTGCGGGTAATTGTAGGTACGAATCCGCTCACTGCGGTCACCACTGCCAACCTGATTTTTGCGATCCGCCGCCATTTCTGCCTGCTGCGCCGACATCATCTGATCGTAAATTCGCGACTTGAGTATTTTGAGTGCCCGGGCTTTGTTTTTATGTTGCGATGATTCATCCTGACAGGCGACCACGACCCCGGTAGGGATATGGGTCAAGCGCACTGCCGATTCAGTTTTATTGACATGCTGTCCACCAGCACCGGAAGCCCGATAAAGATCGATCCGCAAGTCGGCATTATTAATTTCAATATCGACATCTTCAGCTTCAGGCAAAACGGCAACCGTGCAAGCCGAGGTGTGAATACGCCCCTGCGTTTCGGTATCTGGAACCCGCTGCACCCGATGAGTACCACTTTCAAATTTGAGGCGGGAATAAACCCGTTCACCACTGATCATGGCGATTACTTCTTTAAAACCGCCACCATCGGTTTCAGAGACACTCATCAGTTCAACTTTCCAACGATTGCGGTCGGCATAACGGCCATACATGCGAAATAAATCTGCGGCAAACAGTGCCGCTTCATCACCACCGGTACCAGCCCGAATTTCGAGGATAATATTTTTATCGTCATTGGGATCTTTAGGTAACAACAAGAGCCGCAATGTTTCTTCGATGGCGGTCTTTTCCGTCTCCAGTGCCGGCAACTCCTCCTTCGCCAACTCTTTCATCTCGGGATCACTGTCCTGTAATAACTCCCGATTACCTTCAATGTCGCTGCAAACCTGTTTATAGTTATTGTAAACCGTTACCACTTCAGCCAAATCAGAGTGTTCTTTGGCAAGGGGCCGATAACGCGACTGATCGGCAATAATTGTCGGATCAGAGAGTAATCCCTCGACTTCACGAAAACGATCAACAACATTTTCCAGATTTGCAAACATAGAGAACTTTCAAATATAGGAGGCGGACTAGCTTCGCAACAACCTGCGATTCGTAAAGCTTGACAAGCTCCTAGGACAAAAAAAAAGCGACCCGGTTCGGGTCGCTTTTTTGAATTGTACCCGCTTACTTCTGGGCGTACTTTTTGCGGAAACGTTCGATCCGACCAGCGGTATCAATCAACTTCTGCTTACCGGTATAAAACGGATGGCAGGCGGAACAAATTTCGGTATGAATCTCTTTACCAAGGGTCGATTTGGTTTCAAAAGTGTTGCCACAGTCACAACGAACTGAGCAATCTGCGTACTTGGGGTGAATTCCTTCTCTCATCTTCTTTTTCTCCTTAGCGGCCTGGCTTTTGTACAGACCAATAATATATGCATCAAACAAGCCAGCTAGATATCACTTTTGCCGAGTTTGAGCAAGTAAAATCACAGTATTTGTCTAAAATGGCGCCGCCGTTACCGATTCATCGAAGCGAGAAACTCTTTGTTGGTTTTCGTTTCCGCCATTTTTTCAAGCAGGAACTCCATACTATCAACTGTATTCATCGTCGAAAGTACCCGCCGCAAGAGCCAGATTCGCTGTAGTTGTTCCGGAGTTAGCAGCAGATCTTCTTTTCTGGTGCCAGAGCGGTTGATATCCATCGCCGGGTAAGTCCGCTTATCAGCCAAGCGCCGGTCGAGATGTAGCTCCATGTTGCCGGTACCTTTAAACTCTTCAAAGATAACCTCATCCATCTTACTGCCGGTATCAATCAATGCCGTGGCAATAATCGTCAAGCTGCCACCCTCTTCGATGTTTCGAGCGGCGCCAAAAAAACGTTTGGGTTTGTGCAATGCATGAGCATCAACACCACCAGAAAGAATTTTGCCACTGGAAGGGATAACCGTATTGTAAGCACGAGCAAGACGGGTAAGAGAATCGAGTAGGATAACGACATCACGCTTATGCTCCACCAACCGGCGCGCTTTCTCGATTACCATTTCTGCCACCTGAACATGGCGGTTAGCCGGCTCGTCAAAAGTTGACGAGATAACTTCACCATCGACATTGCGCTGCATGTCGGTAACCTCTTCAGGTCGTTCATCAATCAACAGGACAATCAGATAAACTTCGGGATGGTTTGTCGCTATGGAGTTGGCAATATTTTGCAGCAGCACCGTTTTACCGGTTCGTGGCGGCGCAACAATGATGCCACGCTGACCCTTGCCGATCGGAGCAGCCAGATCGATAACTCTGGTCGCTTGATTTTCGGGGGTCGTCTCAAGGATTAGACGCTCATTGGGGAATAATGGGGTCAGGTTATCAAAGAAAGTCTTCTCCCGCATTTTGGCAGGATCTTCAAAATTGACTTCAGCTACCTTCAACAGAGCAAAATAGCGCTCACCCTCTTTTGGCGGCCGAATTTGACCGGCAACGGTATCACCGGTGCGCAATGCAAATCGGCGAATCTGCGATGGTGAGATGTAAATATCATCGGGACCGGGAAGATAATTGGCATCGGGAGCCCGCAAAAAGCCGAACCCATCGGGGAGGATTTCCAATACCCCTTCGCCATAAATAGCTTTCTTTTGTGCTGCTGTTGCCTTAAGGATCGAATAGATCAAATCCTGACGTCGCATCCCCCCAATCTCAGCTAACTCAAGGTCCTTGGCAATAGCAATTAAATCGTTAATCTTAGTTTGTTTCAGGTCTTTCAAATTCATAAAGTAGCTCCTACCCTCTATTTCGAGGGCATATACAGCAACCAGAACAGGTTATCTGCAGGCAAAAGTGGGGGGGTCATATAGCTATTCAAAACAATCTAAATAGAAACTTTCCATACGAAAGTTTGGGGTTAAATAGAAATTTTCATTTAAAGACAAGTATTAAAATCAATCTATATTTGAAACTCTTTTTTAAAATAGCACTACAAATATAATTGATTGGTTTAATCGGAATCTAATTACGAGGGATTATTTTTCCATCCTGTGTTCACAGGAAATAAAGTGGGAAGGACACCTAATCTGTTTCGCTAAACCCTTTTACCCACTTTATTTCCTGATGTCAATCTGAAACGAAAAAACTTTTACTTTAATCCGCGACAATTAGTTTTATCGCAGTGAATCGAGTAAACTTGGGCTAATTCCAGACGAAATTTCAGCAAACAGATCGGCATACATTTCCGGCAACATAGACACGCCATCCTGCCCCCGGGGTTCATCCAACACCCGCTCAATCCCGGCCATACTGATATTTTTTACTTGAACGGTATTGGTTCGATTGTAATACGCTTCATCAAAATCGGCATACTGCATTACCAACGCCCGGAAACTATCGTTACCAGCCAATTGCCACAGCTCCTGACCATTGCGGTCAATGACCGCCGCCGTTGCCAGAACCTCACTGTAGACGGTTCTTAAGGATTCAATTTTTGTCCGTGAACGCCGGGTTTCATCGAGGCGCTCACCCGAAAAAACCACTACCAGTACCGCATCGACAACATTCTGGCGAGCCATCTCAGCTATAGTTGCAGCATCAAAAGCATAACCTTGCGGCCACCCAGATTTGCCATGAGAACTGCCACCGCTTAAAAGTGACAGTGCCGTCAGTTCAGGGCTGGCAGTAAGCATACGAACATCAAAATAGCCTTTTTCTTCCTTCAGAAGCTTAACCAATTGCTCATGTTTGCCACTAACGGAACGGGTCAAAACATCAAGGAGAATTTCTTTTTGAGGATAAACCAGTGAACTGTTGTGATCAACCAACAGCGGCAAAACCCCCAACACCTGAACCTTGGCTTGGTATTCCTGTTTCGGGACATGGAAAGTACCGCTCCCGCAACCTGAAAGTAAAATGATCAATAACCCGCTAAATAACAGCTTTTGCATCGTCAACCTCCTGAATTTCTTAATTGAAAATCGAAAAGTATGCTAAAAATCAATCGGCCGATTTTCGGCTGAAATTTTTGCTATTCGAAAGTGCTTTACCCCCCAGCCAATCAGCTCTCCGGGAGTAGCACTAAGCAATTCTTGCGGCGGCATCTGTCCCAAAAACTGCAGCGCCCGCCAAAGCATATTAGTGCCATTTTCGACCGTAACCAAGCCAATATCACCATTTCTCTTGCTTAACTTTTTACCATTATCACCAAATGCCAGTGGTAAATGGAAATATTCGGGGCACTTAATCCCCAAGGCACGGTACAAAAAAATCTGCCGGGCAGTGGAGGAGAGCAAATCGGCGCCCCGCACTACTTGAGTAACACCGGCATCAATATCGTCAACGACAACCGCCAGTTGATAAGCATACAAACCATCGACCCGGTGGAGAACGAAATCGCCGACCTCTCGCTCCAAATGCTGCTCTTGAGACCCGAATATGCCATCCCGATAACTAATAATTTCGTCATCAACCAGCAATCGAACTGCACGTTCGGCACGAGTTCCTTGCGCACCGTTTCTGCAAGTGCCGGAATACACTGGACCTTCTTCACCGGGATGGGGAGCACTGGCCAAAATTTCCCGACGGGTACAACTGCAATCAAATACTCGCCCAGCCTGCCGTAACTGTTCCACAACCTGCCGATAACGCTCAAACCGGCGACTCTGAAAAACCACTTCGCCATCCCATTCAAAGCCCAACTGTTCAAGCAGTATAAGCATAGCATCAGCGGCGCCAGATACAACCCGTGGCGGGTCCAGATCCTCGACCCGAAGCAACCACCGGCCACCGGACTGTTTTGCCAGCAGATAACTCCCCAGGGCGGCCAACAAAGTGCCAAAATGGAGCGGTCCGGTCGGGCTGGGAGCAAACCGCCCAACCACCGGGCTGATAACCGGTAAACAGTTTATGTTTTCGTCAATCGGACTATTCATAATAATTGAATCATGCTATCCCTGAAATCAGCTGTCAAGCAGCAGTATCGCCAATAAAAGCAAAAGGGTCATTGACAAAGATGTAGATTTAAGTATATTCATCACCTAACAAGTTAGCATTAGGAGGTAAAACAGTGGTTATTACCCGGGCAACAGAGTATGCAGTGAGAACCGTCATCTTTTTAGCACAACAGCCTAAAGATGACATCGTCCTGAAAAAAGATATCTGCCGCACCCAGGAAGTAACTCCGGCATTTCTGACCAAAATCCTACAACCACTCATCAAAGCTGGAATTGTCACCTCGCAACGCGGGGTTGGTGGTGGCTTTTTACTTGCCAAAGACCCTGGTGAAATAACCATGTTGGACATTTTACAGGCCGAAGAAGGACCGTTGAAGTTAAATCATTGTATGACTGATCACGATTTTTGCCATCGCGATGCCTACTGTTCTGCTCACGAAGTCTGGCATAAAGCGCAATCTACCATGGCTGACGTGCTCAAGGGGTTTACCATCACCGATCTGGTTCGCCGGGAACACGAGAATCTTGAAGCACTGAGCAATAAGAAGTCTTAGGGGACTGCGGTTAAAGAGGGAAGATTTATTCAACCACCGGCCTTCTTAACCGTCCACCCTTTTTCCCGCAATAGTTCCAGCAAAAAATCACGGTGATCTCCCTGAATTTCAATCACTCCAGCCTTAACCGTCCCACCACTACCACACTTTTGCTTTAATGTTTTTGCCAATGTTTTTAATTCTTCTCCCCCCAGCGGAACCCCGGTAATCAAGGTAACACCTTTACCTTTGCGCCCCTTCGTTGACCTTTGAACCCTGACTACGCCATCACCGGTTGAACTGCTGGCGACAGCATTGCGACATTGGCACTTTTGTAGGGGTTTATTACAGCGCCGGCAAATCGAATTATTTTCATCAGAATAAACAAGTCTACTATTTGAATTTGACATGGTTTCTGCACACTTTTGCATGAAGGATGGTGGTTCAAAAACAAAACTTAACGATTGATATTCTTGACAAACTGGCAGGCAACACAAATCATTTTCAATTCATACAAACCCGAGTCACCATTTAAAACGGTAGCAGTGGTAATATGATCCCGGCAGACCAGCTTATAACATTCACTACAGGTGACCCCTTCACCAATGGTGGAGAAGTAGTCACAAACGTGGCACATCCAGGGAGATTTTGTTTCCGCCATAAATCAATCCTCAACATCAACGAGACAAAGTCTCAGATTTTCCGCCGCGGCACCAAAAATCGATAACCATCATAGTGCAATACTACTCCGTCAGCAGTTATCTGTTCCAGGACAAGGTGGCTGGCAACCTCATCACCTTCACGCAAAATCCGATCATTGAGCTGTACCAGACTAGCGTTGCTATTCTCTCGATTAAAAGCATGCAGTGCCATCTTCATCGTCGGGAGACGATTCTTGATTGCCCCCGGCAGCTGACTAATGGAGTAGATTTTACTTTCCGAACGCAACACCGGAAGCGCGGTATTCACCACCGGAGAGACATCCGGAGACCGTTTTTTCTCAACCACAACAGCAACCGGAGTTGGTTTTCTTATTACAGTTGTTGCTGAAACCAGCGGTGACAATTCAACCTTGGTGGTTCTTACTTGGGTGTTTGTGCCATAAAACCAAAGCAAAATGGCACTATTAACCGCCAGCAGAAGCACCACTGCCACTACCCAGCCTCGTGATTTACCCCGACGAGGGGAAACCAGCTCATGGATGGTAGGCGAACTTTGTCCACTTTTACCCCGGCGTTTATTTTCCGATTTTTTTAATGCTTCAAGAATGAATGACATCGCTTCCAACTCAATTATAGTTTGCTTAGGTTTCAACCTTCAAGATCAAACTGTGACACTAGCTATAAACTGGTTGACGAAACAATAGGACCAGAAACACTATGCCTAAAACCAATAATAGACTCAACAATGCGACCAGCAACCAATGGAAAAAATTATTTTCAGCTTTTCCACCGCCGCCCTTACCAAACACCTCACTGGCAGCCACAGCCAATAATTGTAGGCTAACGGTAGGTTCCCCTTTCACGTAAGCACCCAGCAATGCCCGATCACAAACAAGATTGATCAAGCGGGGCACCCCACCGGTCAAACCGTAAAGTTTATTAACCGTATTGATCGGAAACAGCGGTCGCTCAACCCCGGCCACTGCCAACCGGTGATTCAGATAACCTTCTATCTCGTCAGCAGACAATGGTTCGAGATGATAACGCGCCGTAACCCGCTGGGCTAATTGGCGCAGCTCGGGACGAGCCAGAATTTCGTTCAACTCCGGCTGACCAAGCATTATCACTTGCAATAATTTACGCTTATCAGTTTCCAGGTTGGTCAATAAGCGAATCTGTTCCAGCACATCAACAGATAGATTCTGCGCTTCGTCAATAATCAATACCGTTTGCTTGCCCTGACTATGGGCATTGAGCAGATAGATGTTGATCAGGTCGATAAAAATTTTAACACTACCGTTATGTTGCGGGTAGCTAATCCCCAACTCATCACAAATTGTTGCCAGTAACTCAATCACACTTAACTTTGGATTAAGAATAAAAGCAATTTCTGTAACGTCGGATATCTGCCCCAGCAAGCAGCGGCAAACCGTTGTCTTACCAGTGCCAACCTCGCCGGTCAGCAGAACAAAACCGCTATCGGCTTTCATCCCATAGATCAAATGAGCCAGCGCCTCACGATGGCGCTCACTCATATACAAAAACTGGGGATCGGGGGCAATCGAAAAGGGAACTTCTTTAAGACCAAAATATTCTTTATACATGAGAAACTCAGATCCCAGAAAGAACTCAAAGTGTTATTGTTTTTCTCTTCAAACCAGCCATTACTTCAGGGATATAACACAAACCCGCTGTTCGGGTCAGCTCAAACCGAGGTATCTGACGCAATTCCAGAGACAGTAAACCAGGCACTTGCAACCAAAACTGAACCCAGCAAAAACACCGGGGCGTAACCAATCATAACAATCAAACCCCCAGCAACCAGAGGAAATAATGCGGTCGTCAAACTAGTAGTACCAACAATCCCTTTGTGTAAGGCTCGATTTGTATTGGTGGTAATCTCAATCAACAGCCCTTCAAAAGCAATCTTTCGGGCAGATATTGCGACCCCCATCAAAAAGAATACCGTCAGGAAGGACGGCAATGGCGTCCCCGAAAGGAGCAACACCAGAACCGGCAGTAACGTCCCGCAGATAATACAACCACGTACAATCCCACGGAAACCAAATCGCTTAACCAACTTTCCCCACAAGAAATTTGAGAGTAACATGCCGACTATTTGTACCAGCAGATAGTTACCTACCTGCTTGCCACTCAAACCGTAGTGCCGACTGGCATAGGCGATATAAAAAGGCATCAGCGTCAAGCCAAATCCAGTCAAATTAACTAACTGAATATAGCGCCACAACGGCTTGTTATTACGTAGATGCTCGGGGATGGCACGCAAAACCTTAAAAAAAGAATGGGCTTCCTTGGATGGTTCTACCTCCGGCTCATCAATCGCCCAAAAGCCAAAAGATGCGATCAATAACAACCCTGCTGCCAGCCCAAACATCCAGACATAATTTAGCGGATAGGCAAAGTTACCGAGCACCCAGCGGGATACCGGGGCCGAGATCAAAAATGCCAAACTGGTAAAAATTTGCCGATTCACAAAAAACCGGCTCCGTTGCTCCACCGCCAGTGACTTGCCGAGGATATCGGTATATGAAACTGCGGCAAAGGTTCCCGCAATAGAGAAAATAAACATCAGGAAATAGACATAAGTGATCAATATTTGCGGTGAAATCGTTTCTGCTGCCAAAAGTATCAGTGCTACCGCCGCAAGGGCGGCAACCCGCAAACTGACACCTAGCAACAAATAACCACGTTTGCGCGGCTGCGTGTGAAGATAGCTGGCAAACAACAATTGACCGGTTATCGGCGTGCCCACCATTATCGCAGTCAATAATCCGATCTGAAACGAACCGCCACCGACCTTGACTATCAGAGAAGGCAATACCGTATTTATTTCGGTGAATGTCACAGTCAGGGCAAGAAATACGGCATGCCACTGAAAAGCATAATAGTTACGACTGGTTATACTATTCATGGGTTCAACTTTTAAAGAAATTTAATGGTAATGGGATAGAGAGAGAGGGGATTATACGCCTGAACGTTGCGAGGTCAAACCACCAAAAGTGTTGTTCACAAAAAAAGCCCCGCGACCAGGAGGGAGGAGATCGCGGGGCAACACTTGAGCAATATTTCTTGAAAATTTTGTATAGCTACAACTAGTCGGTTACCATATCAACTCGCTGTGAGTGTATTTATAACTAATACTACAATTTTTGTCAACAATAAAAACTATCTAATGTGGAGAAAAATGCTGGGGCCTGACGGACCTTGAGAACCGTAGCGCTAATATAAGTATTTACGGGAAAATATTGCAGGAGGTTCTTTTAAAGTCCGCCAGGCCATTAAATGGTAATAGTTTCGTAAAACTGCCTGTCATCGCGATTTTCAACATCACGTTCATGTTATTGTTGCCGTAATCGAGACTGGAGCGGAGCGAATAACATGGCTGAATGGAGCGAAACAACAAACTATAGTGTCGGCGAAGAAATCGCCAACAGCATTACCCATGGCATCGGCGCCTTACTGTCAATCGGGGGCTTGGCGGTTCTAGTCGGATTCGCCAGTTTACGTGGTGATGCCTGGCACATCGCCACTTGCAGCATTTTTGGTAGCACCATGATACTGCTATATATCGCCTCTACCCTCTATCATAGTATCCCCATCCCCAGCGTCAAAGGGATTCTCAGACAAATAGACCACTCTGCCATTTACTTACTGATTGCCGGAACCTACACCCCGTTTGTCCTAGTCAGCCTGCGTGGACACTGGGGCTGGACCCTGTTTGGGATTATCTGGGGCATTGCCATCACCGGAATTGCCCTGAAAGCGACATCCTTTGGCAGGCTCCCGTGGGTATCCCTGTCTCTCTATCTGACAATGGGCTGGGTGGTAATTATTGCCATCAAGCCGATGCTTGCCGCTATCGATCAGGGCGGATTAATCCTGTTGCTCCTTGGCGGACTTACTTACACTGGCGGAATAGTCTTTTATGTCTGGAAAAAACTCCCATACAGCCACGCTATCTGGCATTTGTTTGTCATGGCTGGTAGCTCGCTACACTTTTTTGCCATCCTCCTTTACGTTATTCCTGACGGTCAATGATATACCTCCAATCCGGTATCTTGAAAATATTTCTCCAGCTTTCCCCATTTTGATGCGGTTGGCTTGCCAACAAATCCGGCCAACCCGTCCCAAGATTTAATTTTATTAAAAAACAACCTCCTGAGTCCTTTCTACAGGTTCAATCGTACGTAACAATATATTCCAGAAATTACTCAATTCGTGCTGAGACCACTAGCCTCCCCTTTCTGACAACGCTCCAATAATGATAGTGAGCCGGTATTTTTATTGAATTCGGGCGACGTACGCTAAAAAGCAATGGGCTTATCTCTGAACCAGTCAACAATGAAATCTGATACTTTATTTATCCATATATGAATATTATTAAATTCAAATTAAATAGTTGCCATTATGATATTCCCCTGCTATCTTCACTAGCGGCAGTTCGACTAATACCAACGTTACCGACACCCAGCCTTAAACTTTGTTCCATTTGGTATTAAGCCATAAATCTATTTCTCCTTATTACAGAGGTGATCCATGAAATTGAATAGCATCCAAAGCAAAATTGGCGGGGCGCTGATATTAATTCTGCTACTTATTCTCGGTATCAGTTTCACGGTTGCAGCACTCCAGTCAAAAACAATTCTACACGCACAACAGGAACAGTCCATAAACACTATCCATAAAGGTGCGATAAAAGAAGCACATAGTCTCTTCAAGAGTTTAGAGATTGGCACAAAAGGGTCTTTGGAACGCGGTGAAATGGAGGTTTTTGACGAGCTTATAACCGGCCTGGGTGAAGTTCCAGGAGTGTTAGAGGTTGGGCTGGTCAATCCTCAGGGGATCACCACATATTCTAGCAAAAAGGACAAACTTGATCAAAAACGATCCGATATAAACATCACTGGTTCAAGAGATAAGATAAGCATTGAAAAAGAGAATGCCGATACATTTTTTATCGCCCACTCGCACAGCTATGAAGAGAAATGTATGGAGTGCCACGATGATGCCGAACTTGGCAGCCTGGCCGGAATTCTTTATCTTGATTTCAGTTTGGCTGAACTTAATCAGATTAAAGCACAGCAGAGTGAAGATCTGCTAGCTGCCAGCACTAAAAGTATGATCAGCAACCTTGGCATGGGTCTGCTAAGCATCATTATTACTTGGTTGGCCCTGTTCTTTATGCTGCGAAAAATGATTGTCCAACCAATTAATAAGGTTAAAAATGCCCTGACCGAAATCGGCCATGGTCATCTGGATAATCGAATCAATCTGACCCAGCAAGATGAATTGGGTGACGCATCCCGTACCCTTGATGCCATGGCTAACAGCTTGCAAGCTGACATTGTCGCCCCATTGCAACAACTGGCTAACGGTGATCTGACCTTTGAAGTCACTCCGCACGACGAGAGCGATACGCTACGCCATGCAATCAAAAAATTGGGTGAAGACTTAGGCCGAATGGTTTCCGAACTGCAGATTGCTGGCCAGGAAATCGATACCGGCAGTTCCCAGGTCAGCGATTCAGCCCAACTATTGTCAGATGGTGCCGCACAATCGGCTGCCTCAGTTGAAGAAATCAGCAGTTCGATGAACCAGATCGGGGGCCAGATCAGCACAAGTGCTGAACATGCGCAGCAGGCGAATCAACTTACCGCATCTGCCAGTGAATCTGCCAACACCGGAAGTGAACGGATGGCAGAAATGATTACTGCCATGGCCGAAATCAACACCGCAGGTCAAGATATTAACAAAATCATAAAAGTTATTGATGAAATTGCTTTCCAAACCAACTTACTGGCACTCAATGCAGCAGTTGAGGCGGCTCGTGCTGGTCAACATGGTAAGGGGTTTGCTGTGGTTGCTGAAGAGGTTCGCAATCTCGCTGCCCGCAGTGCCAAGGCAGCCTCGGAAACTGCAGATCTGATTGAAGGTTCGAACCAGAAAGCCAGCAACGGCACTCAGATTGCTGAACGTACTGGTGAGGCACTCAATGAGATTGTCGGATCAATTGGCAAGGTTAACGATCTGATCGGCGAAATTGCTGCTTCAAGTAATGAACAGGCGCAAGGAATTGCCCAGGTAAACATTGGGATGCAGCAGATTGATCGTGTAATCCAGCAAAATACCGCTACCGCTGAAGAGAGTGCAGCCACCAGTGAACAATTGTCAAGTCAAGCGGCAGAACTGAAGAATCAACTGGGGCGTTTTAATCTAAAATCCTCACCAGGATTTAGCGCCCCTCCAGCGCAAGCTCAACTTCCTGCCGGCAGGGAGGAATGGTAATTTTCGGCATAGCTATTAAGTTGTAGTAGTCGCGACTTGATCTGACAGTTACCAGTTTTGAGGAGGTACCTGTCAGGTCAAGTTAAGCTACAAGCTTTTCCTGCCAGATGCTCCTGCCAGCTTCAAGTGTTTCCATTGATATCCTGCCAAACACATTCTACCTTAAAGTCATGGCGCAACCAGACGCTACGGATGTCACTGAGAGATATGAAGGTGCCAAATTTACGAAGTTCACTGCGGGGCTGCATCTGGACAAGTGCAGGGAAATCGACCGCATACTTCACGACAACCTCTTCGGTTCACACATAGGCCAACAGCAGACTCGACCCCTACCTGATCAATAAACAAATCGAACCGTTGGCAAAAGTTATTAATTGCCGGGTCGAAGCTCAATTAACCGTTTGTATGATCTGTATTTTATCGATAAACTGCGATAGTTCATCTCAAAAATAACCGACAAAACCAATCCGGAAGGAGTTATCAATCGTTTGTTCATCATCCCCACGCTCTACATCAAGACGAATATTCTGATAACCGACGTATAGTTTGACATTGGTCAACATCGTATAAGTCAAACGAACTCCCACGTCAAAGAGTCGCTTGGAATCGCGAAACGAAAAAACCTGAGGTGCATAATTTAAATGAGCATCAACACCTAGGCCCTGAAGTCCGGGGAACAAATAACTACCACTCAACCCCAGGGAAAGATTGACAAAATCGGTATCATCCTCACTCTTGCCGGCATAAAGTCTGGTTCCGACCCCTAGATTGAGACTAGAAATACTGCTGGGTTGCCCGATAAAATCAAGCCCGACACTCACCAATCTGGTTTCCTCATCATCGTTGTAAAGAAAGCGACCATTAACCATTGCCATTCCATAAGTATCGCGGCTCAATTGATGCTCGTAAGCAAACTCAAAACTTTCATCGTTAAAACCGATGTCGACAGAATCGGCAGCAGCAATCGTTGCCGTCAAAGACAAAAGCAGCAGCAAAAATATACGCAAAAACATAGAAACTCCTCAAAAACATAAGTTTATAAAAGATGGGCTGGGGACATTGTTGCCTAAATTCAGGTCATATAAAAATAGGAAGTACCATAGTTCGCAAGCCGAGCTTTTGAACTATGGTACCAGCAACTATTTCGATAAATATTTACCCACCCAGTTTTTCGAAAATTGAAATGCGGTGCGACCACAGCGTTTAGTCTTATCGCGCGACCACTTGATTGCAGCCATTTCCAATTCCGAAGTCCATGGAATTTCGGCATCAAGCTGTTTTGACCAGCGTTCAACCGATAATCTGACCGCTTCGAGATAGCGTTCTTGTGAAAACACATGAAATGGTATCCACAGGCCAAAACGATCTGAGAGGGAGCTTTTTTCTTCCTGAATTTCACTCTGCTGTAACTCACCTTTGACATATTT
>DAOWKG010000042.1 GCA_030639985.1 Desulfuromonadaceae bacterium | reverse complement strand
TGGGACTGGTCGGCTTCCGAGAAGGGCACCAAAGTAGAGAAAGAGCACGGCCACAAGGTCTTCATCCCCAAGAAGGGGCGCTTCACCTACGAGTCAAACGTCGTACCTGAGTACCGCTGGTACAACGGCTCTGCCGACGCCTACACCATCGGTGATAAGATCGACCCGACTCAGTCCACCCCAATAAACGAGCCACTCGGCAGCATTAGCGACGAGAACGCCAAGATCATGCCGTTCAAAGTCCATCGCGGCGTGCAGCCATACGACACCACCAACAAGTACTTCGTCACCCCGAAAGTCTGGGGACCAAAGGGTGATCCGACCGCTTACTGGGTCAACTACAAGAAAATCGGTGCCGCCGCTGCCTGGAAGAAAGCCGCAGCAGCCGGCATGAAGGAATACGATCTGGACTTCAGTGGCAACATCGATTTCGCTCCGACCGAAACTTACTGGTCGATCAACCACATGGTTGCTGAAGCAGATAAAGCTCTCGGTTGTCGCGACTGTCATGGCGACAATGGGCGTCTTGACTGGAAAGAACTTGGCTACAAAAACGATCCAATGGGTAAATAGTCAAGTGCAGAAATAGCTCCAAATACGTCATTCAGACCGATTCAAAAAGGAATGAATGATAGTTGAACCAACAAAGCCGTCGAAGATTCATGCTTCGACGGCTTTGTTTTTTTTCGGGAGCTATTCGTAACAACAAATTCTGATTAAACCCAATAACCTTTTTCTGCCCCAGACAGACACGGACACTTGCAGGACGAAATCAAAACATTATTTTGTACAATAGCCACAAAAGTAATATTAAGGTTTAAAAAAATCCGGTTATCACTTTGATTCTCCCCGACAGGAAGACCGTTTGGACAGAAAACCACTAATAGCCACCAAGGCACCAAGAAGGTCAAAAGTTAAAAACCGTTTTTGTTTTAAACCAAAAAAGACCTTTACGCTTTTCTTGGTGCTCTTGACATCTTGGTGGCAAATTGGTTGAGTAACCAGATAAATGAATTCTCTGTGATCTTTCGGCTTGAGTGAGCGTAGCGAACGGGTGTGAGAATGATTGTGTTTTTTTGGTTTCAAGAATATCCCTCTGTCTGTGTGCGTCCGTGGCCAATATTGGTTTTAATCTCAAATTGACTGGAGCGAAGCAGATAACCAGTTAACCTTTTAGCCTTGCTGTAATGCAGCTCCAACCGCCTCGCGCAACTGATCAATCGTATAGGGTTTCTTTAAAAAACTCGCGGCACCAAGGTCAAGGGCATTTTTCATCTGCTCTGTACCGGAATAACCACTGGCAATAACTGCCTTTTGCTCTGGATAGATTGCAACAATTCTAGCGAAAGTCTCGCCCCCATCTATACCTGGTTCCATCAACATATCAAGTAACAGCAAATCCATGCTTTGATCTTTAACATAAGCAATTGCAGCTTCACCAGAAGTTACCGACTGCACTTTATAACCAAATTCGGTGAGTATTTTAACGGCGATATCACGCTGTTGAGCATCATCATCGACGACCAGAATTGTTTCGCCACTGCCGCGATACTTAATCACACCACTATCACTCGTTTTTGCGTTGCACTTTCCTTCCCCCACGGGAAACAACAGGGTAAACAGAGTTCCGTGTTGATTGCTGCTCTCAACCAGTACTGTACCACCATGATCTTCCATACAATTCCAGACCACAGCTAAACCAATGCCAGTCCCACTACGACCCATATTTTTTTTGGTATAAAAAGGTTCAAAAATATGGCTCAGATCCTCAGACGCAATACCATCGCCATCATCTTTAACCGTCACTGCCACATAATCTCCAGCAGGAAGTGAAACATCGGACATAGATTCACTCGGCAGGGTCTGCAGATAACTGCCGATAACTACTTCACCATTACCAGATATCGCCTCGGTTGCATTCGTAACCAGATTCATGATGCATTTATTCAGGTGGGTTGGAGAGCAACAAACTAAAGGGAGGTCATGACCAAGTAAAGTTGTCATGCTGACCCCAGTATTTCCCTGCAGCAATGTTGCCACTTCAGGATACTGCAAATACTCATAGATCAAAGCATTAATGTTGACCCGGGTCCGGACCTTGGCGGCACCACGGGCGATACTAAGAAGATCGTTTACTACCGCCGCCGCTCGCAAGCCAGAATTTTTGATTGCGAGGAGTGGCTTACGCAAATCACTGTCTTCGGGGAGGCGCATTAATAATAGTTCAGGATAACTGATAACCCCAGAAAGAATATTATTCAAATCGTGAGCAACCCCACTGGCCATCAATCCGAGGACCTCCATCTTTTCAGCACGATGGAGCTTTTCTTCGGCAACTTTACGTTCTTCAGTTTCTTCAATCAGTGCCTTGGTACGCTCTGCCACCCGATCTTCAAGCTCCAGATTTGATTTTTCCAGCGACTTGTTCAACCCCACAACCTGTCCTAGCAGGGCTCCAAAACCATAGTAGAAAACCAATACAACAATCAGAATCATTAACAAACCAAGTAAAAATGCGATATGCAGCATTCCTTGAGTTGCAGCTACAATATCAGTGATCTCTACGGCGACAAAAAGACAACTGAGCCGCTCACCACGAAAATCGTTGAGGGGAAAAACCTTATGCAGCACAAAAATTTGCCCATCAAGGACAACCCTTTGATCCCTGGCATCCCAATCGATGTTATCAATAAACTGATCGAGTAAATCTCGATCGGTTGCAAAAATCACATGAGCATTAGTAATCAAAACTTCGTCAGTATTTTTTCCCCATTTATCATATTCAATTTTCGAAGTCGCTACGGCAGAAAAGAGCTGTAATTTTTGTTGCAGCATCTCAGTAATAAAACGAGTATCAACCCCCATTTGCAACACCCCGACGTACACATCCTTATAAAAGACCGGATGGACGACACGAAATTGAGGGGCACCTTTCGAAGCAGTAAAACCGGAACATTGGACATGACTCCGATTCACTTCTGCAACATCTAGTCGCTTCAAACTGACGTCTTCAAATTTATCATCAGGACGGTGAACCCGCAAAAAGAGCTGGTTGTCTGGAAGCACCCATCCCAGAGAATTAAAATAAGGGTTTTCCTTTTTCAGAGTCTCCAAAAATGGTTTTGACAACCGCAGCAATGTTTCTCTGTCACGCTCAGCAAAAGCCTGCAGGATACGGGCACGGGTCGGAGAAACCTTATAGTTGATAAAACTTTTTATCCGCAGTTGGTATTGATGCGCCGTTTGCGATAATAACAATTCAGCAACCTGCCGGGCAGCAACCGTTTTACTATCAATCAACCGCTCTAGGCTCTGTTCTCCCTGCCGATAAATCATATACAGAAAAATTCCGCAGATAACGATAATCAATAACACCATCGACAGCATAGATTTAGCTCTGATGCTCATGATTTCCCCCAAAAATGTTCATAATTGTTTCATCCTGCTGTCAAGCACCGATTGAATTACCTTTTGGAGCTCAGCAAACCGATAAGGTTTTGCGATGCATCCTTTAAAACCGTATTCCATAAAATTTGCCATCACTGGATTGTTGGCATAACCACTGGAAACGATAAGTGTAGCCTGCGGGTCAAATTCGAGAATTTTCTGTGCTGCATCCTGCCCCCCCATGCCACCGGGAATGGTCAGGTCACAAATAACGATATCGTAACCCCGATTCTGTGCCATAGCGTTCCGGTATTTTTCAATTGCCACTTCACCATTGTCAGCATAATCAACCCGATGTCCCATCTCTTCAAGCATGGCACATGTCATCTGTTGGAGCGATTCTTCGTCTTCCAATAGCAAAACTGCAACGGGAACAAAACTACTATTAACTGATTCTACATCTGCTTTAACAACCACTTGCCCATCTTGTTCTACTGCGGCAGGTATAATTATTGTAAATGTAGTACCCCGATTGAGTTTTGAATCGACACTGATAGAACCATTATGTTTTTTTATAATCGCATAACACGATGCCAGCCCCAAACCGCTGCCATTCTCCTTAGTAGAAAAATATGGGTCAAAAATCTTGTCCACATATTGGGGGTCAATTCCACAACCTTGATCCTCCACCACAATTTGGACATTCTTTGCCGCTGCCGCTAAAATATTGCTGGCACTTATGGTAATGCTACCACCTGATGGCATCGACTGCTGAGCATTAATCACCAGATTACTGATAACCTGGCTCAACTGTCCGCTATCACCATCAACCTGCCAGAGGTTAGAATCGATATCTAATCGCACGTCAACATTACTGCCACGCAACGAAAATTCGGCCATCTCGGTGATGATTTTAGGCAGTGAAATTAATTCATTAATTGGATCCCCGCCCTTAGCGAAGGTGAGTAGTTGTTTGGTTAATGCAGTTGCCCGTGCCATCGACTCACCTGCCGAATCAAGGTATTTTAATGCCCGACCTTTTGTCCCGATAAATCTTTTTGCCATTTCTATATTGCCAAATAAACCGGCGAGCAGATTATTAAAATCGTGGGCGATTCCCCCTGCCAATACCCCGACCGATTCCAATTTGCGTAGTTTCAGCACTTCTGCTTCAATCTGCTTCAGTTCTGTCACATCAACAATGACACCTCTAAGTCCAACCGGCTTGCCATTTTTTACTATCGGGACGACACGAACCAGTGCCGGAAAGACACTACCATCCTTGCGGAGCAGTTGATATTCGGTATGACTGTCTTTTTCACCCCGATGCTGTTCCGCAATATTGTTTAATGCGATCTGCCATTCTCCCGGCGCAAACGCATCGTGACTATGCAATCCGGCAGCAAATTCATCTTCGCTGTAACCGAACATTGCAAATGCCTTTTGGTTAGCATAGGTCAGAGCAAAATCGATATCGGTTTCAAAAATTGCTTCGGGCAGCAACTCCGCCATAACCCGAAACCGCTGTTCACTTTCCTGCAATAATGCTTCCGCCCGTTTGCGCTGGGTAATATCGATAGAAACACCCTCCATATAACCCTTTTCGGGATATGCTTTTACAGAAATTGAAAATGATTTCTCTTGGCCATCAGGAAGGGTAAAATCAACCTCAAAATCCTGCACAAATCCTTGCTGCTCCAGCCCAGAAAGTAATTTTTGCCGCTGCGAAGGATCCGTAAACATATCGGTAGTTTTCATTTTAGCAACGATATCATCAACATTATAACCAATCATATCCGCTGCTCTTTGATTTACTTCCAGAAACATCCC
>DAOWKG010000091.1 GCA_030639985.1 Desulfuromonadaceae bacterium | reverse complement strand
TGAGGAGGTTTGGGAGCTGATTGAAGCGGCTCTTGATCCGGAAGATGGGTAAATAAGAGAGTATGTTTTAAAAACTTTAAATGTATGGCAAGACACAAAGAACACCGAGGAAAAAGCATTTCAACGGAGAGTCGGAGAGTCATGCAGAGACCGCAGAGCACCATTTTTTTGGGGCTAGAAACACTCTAGCAAACTTTTAGTTTTCTCTGCCTCTCTCCAACTCTCCGTTAAAGTTTTTGATCATTTGGTGCCTTGGTGGCAATAGGTATTTTTTAGATTGTAGCTCAATTAATGCAGGTGGAGGATGGAATGAAATCAATTCATGTTATTGGCGCTGGAATAGCGGGTCACGAAGGGTTTACACCGCAGGCACTGGAACTGATTAATCGGAGTGAACTCCTAGTCGGAGCCCAGCGGTTGCTCGATTTGTTTCCCGATTATGGTGGCGAAAAATTCACCCTTACCGATAATAACCGGGCAGAAATGGTCAGATTGCTGCACGATTGCGATGATAGAGTGGTTGTCCTTGCTTCCGGGGATCCATTGTTTTTCGGCCTGGGTCGCTATTTGTTACGTAATCTTGCCGATGAGTTAATTGAGTTTCTCCCCAATGTAACTTCGGTGCAGTACGCCTTTGCCAAAATCCGTGAACCCTGGGATGATTCGGTTTTTGTTTCGGCACATGATCGGGTTTTGGCAGATGTGGTCGATCGTATAGTTGCTAATGATAAAGCTGCTATTTTGACCGATGCTGTCAACACTCCGGGGATGATTGCTCGGGAATTGCTTAGTCGTCATCGAGGTGGGTATAAGGTTTATTTGTGCGAAAACCTTGGCACTGAGAGCGAAAAAATTCGGGTTACCGATGTCAAAGGACTGCTAGAACTCAAGGTAGCGGCTCTGAATGTGCTGATTTTGATCAAAGAGTATGAGGACAGCAGCCAGGAATATATCCCGACGTTTGGCATCCCCGATGATGAATTCGTCAGCATTAAAAAACTGATTACCAAGGAAGAGGTGCGGGTTGTCACTTTGGCAAAGCTGAAGTTGCGCCACGATATGTGTCTTTGGGATATCGGTGCCGGATCCGGTTCGGTATGTATTGAGGCCGACCATTTGCTGTCTGAAGGACGTATTTTTGCCATCGAACGCAATAGCGAATATCGACAATTTATCAAACAGAATTTGCAAAAATTCAATACCCGCAATGTTACCTTGATTGAAGGGGATGCCCCCGATTGTCTCGAAGAATTACCCGATCCCGATGGTGTGTTCATTGGTGGCAGTGGTGGCCGACTTTGGGACATTCTTGATGCTGTTGATCAACGTATTGGTGTTGGTGGCCGGATTGTCTTAAATGCCAGCACCCTTGATACCTTGACCGCTGCAAACGAGTATTTTGCCAATGCCGGCTATCAGGTTGAGGTGGTTACTATCAACATTGCCAGAACTCGTCCCCACACAAATTACAAAATGTTTGAAGCCTACGACCCGGTTTATATTGTGACGGCGGTTAAGTAAGCTGGTGGATAAGGTGGGTGCTGAAAAGTGCCTGCTGGATTGAAATTTAATTTTAGTTGTCGGGGGACATGTACTTTGTTACGTGTCCCCCGATAACGTTAACAATCAAAACAATACCAACAATCAAGCCCGTCGCTAGGCGAACCGACAGTCGCCGTCATTTTCTTTGATCGCAAAGAAAACGAAGCAAAAGAAACTCTTTTTATCCCTATCGCAGGATTTCTACCTGTTTTGATGCTATCGGTTTCCGAACAATGTTTGTAGCTTCGTTGCAATTCTCTTAGCTTGTTAGTGGCTTAGTAGTAAGTTGTGGTACGTTAAATTGGTAGAGCAGTGTCATTGCCTAACGAGGCGTGCCGTCCCTAATGGCGAACAGTCAAAAGCTAACAGAGAAAATAGTTCCTGTATCCTCCCACAATTGGAGAGATTGTTATGAAAGCACCCGAACGGGTTTCAACTGGGTTTGCCGACTTGGATGGTATCCTCGATGGTTTGCGTATCGGTGATAACGTTGTCCTCAAGGTTGAATCGATTGAAGATTATCGTTACTTCGTTGGCCCCTTTGTCGATCAGGCATTGCGGGATGGCCGGCAGATTAATTACATGCGTTTTGGTGATCATCTCCCCCTGCTGGGGGAAACACCCCAGATCAATGTCCATCATCTTGATCCGCGTTTGGGTTTTGAAGTCTTTGCCAGCCAAGTTTATAATATTGCCACGGAACAAGGACGCAACGCTTTTTATGTTTTCGATTGTCTCTCCGATCTCCTTTCGGCCTGGACCACCGATTACATGGTCGGCAATTTTTTCCGCGTTACCTGTCCCTACCTGTTTGAACTTGACACCGTCGCTTATTTTGCCCTGATCCGGGATCACCATTCTTTTAAAACGGTCGAACGTATTCGCGATACTACTCAGGTTTTGATCGACGTTTTCAGCCATGAAGGTCATTTTCATGTTCAGCCTTTGAAGGTTTGGCAGCGCCGTTCGCCAACCATGTTTCTCCCTCATCAAAAAGAGGGTGAACGGTTTATGCCGCTGACTAACAGTTATGAATCGACCCGTCTTTACAGTTCTCTTGCGGCTCGCACCAAAGATACTGCCCGGCGGCAGATTGACCATTGGCACCGACTCTTTGTAGATGCTGAGGAACTGTGTCGGGTAGATGCCAGTGAGACTGAGCGAGCCAATATGGTGCGCCACATTTGTTGCCATATGATCGCTCGTGAAGAACGCATGTTAAATCTGGTACAGCGCTACTTTTCATTGCCAGAATTATTAGAAATTAAATCCCGAGTGATTGGTTCCGGTTTCATTGGTGGCAAGGCGGTAGGGATGCTGCTGGCACATAATATTTTGCATCAGGATCAATCTTTGGATTGGGCGCGCCATCTTGAAACTCATGACTCCCATTATGTTGGCTCCAACGTTTATTATTCCTACATTGTCCATAATGGTTTGTGGCAACTGTTCATGGCGCAAAAGACCGAGAAGGGTTATTTCTCTGCTGCGGCTGAATTACGGGGAAAAATGCTTGCGGGGACATTTCCTGAACACGTCCGGGAAGGTTTTCAGCACTTGCTCGAATATTATGGGCAGTATCCAATTATTGTCCGTTCCAGTTCATTGTTGGAGGATGGTTTTGGTAATGCTTTTGCCGGTAAGTACGATAGTTTTTTCTGTGTAAATCAGGGTAGCCCCGAAGAACGGTTGGAGCAGTTAGAGGTAGCAGTTCGCAAAATATTTGCCAGTGCCATGAGTGAAGATGCCCTTGCGTATCGATTACAGCGTGGTCTCGATCAGCTTGATGAACAGATGGCATTGTTGATTCAACGGGTTTCAGGTGCTTACCGTAATCACTATTATATGCCAGAACTTGCGGGGGTCGGGGTTTCATATAATACTTTTGTTTGGGACAAAGAAATGGATCCGCAGGCGGGGATGTTGCGGCTGGTTGTCGGTCTTGGTACCCGTGCAGTAGATCGGGCTGAGATCGATTACCCTCGTGTTGTTGCCCTCGATTCACCGAGAAAAAGACAGCATAAAGGCTTTGAGGACGTGAGAAAGTTTTCCCAGCGTGATATCGATCTTCTGAACGTAAATAACAATTGCTTGGAAACGGTCTCGCTTCTTAAACTGGCGCAAGAAGATGTTAATATCCCGTGGCATTTGTACGCCGTTAAAGATTATGAAACGATGGAGTTGGTGAAACAACGTGGTGGTAAGCCCGATGATATCTGGCGCCTGACCTTTGACGATTTTCTCGAAAAAACCGATTTTACCGCCTTGATGCAACGCTTGCTGAAGACTATCGAGGCTGCTTATGGCTATCCGGTTGATGTTGAATTTACGGCAAATTTCACCAGTGATAGAATTACCAAGATTGATGTCGTGCAGTGCCGCCCATTACAAACCCGTGGCTCCGAAGCGCAATTGGAAATGCCCGAAAGTGTTCCCGATGAAAAGCTGTTTTTCCGTTCCGAGGGGAATTTTATGGGGGGGAATATATCGCAGGACATTGACTGGATAATTTGGGTAAATGCCGAAGAGTATCTCAGTTTACCGTTGGTTGAAAAATACGAAATAGCTCGTGTCATCGGCTTATTGAATAAGCGGATTGCCGATAAAAAAGATGGTCGTACAATGTTGCTGGGCCCTGGTCGTTGGGGGACAACTACCCCTTCTTTAGGGGTGCCAATTAGCTTTTCTGAGATCAATAATATTCCCGTACTGGCAGAGGTCGCGTTTACGTCGGGGGATTTAATGCCGGAACTTTCTTTCGGTTCCCATTTTTTTCAGGATCTGGTTGAAGCTGATATTTTTTATCTGGCGCTGTTTCCAGACAATAAAGACTGTTTTTTGAATGATGCCTGGATCAAGGAGCAGCGCAATGCCCTTGATGGTCTGATCCCCTCCTATAGCCGTTATAGAAATGTAGTCAAGGTCGTCCGGGTGCCGGAGAGCGGCGTAAAACTGATGGCAGATGTGGTATCACAAAAATTGATTTGTGGGGTTGGTGAGGAGAAGACTGGTTATTAGTTTGACAAACCATCCGCGCGACCATAGCCAAAACCAAAAAAGCCCCCGACTGATAGTCGGGGGCTTTTCTATTGATGTAGCATTTGTTGCTTAGACTACGCCCATTGCCAGCATAGCGCGGGATACTTTGATGAAGCCAGCGATGTTGGCACCGACAACGTAGTTGCCAGGAGCACCATACTCTTCTGCAGTTTCGTAGCAATCACGGTGGATGTTTTCCATGATTATCCGCAGGCGATTTTCGGTATACTCAAAATCCCAGGAATCACGACTGGCATTTTGCTGCATCTCCAGCGCCGAAGTGGCAACACCACCGGCATTGGCAGCTTTACCAGGACCGTAGGCAATACCGGCATCAAGGAATACTTTAACTCCTTCTGGTGTGGTTGGCATGTTTGCACCTTCGCCAACTGCAATACAGCCATTCTTAACCAGTAGGGCTGCATCTTTACCGTTGATCTCGTTCTGCGTTGCTGAAGGCATTGCAACGTCACAAGGAACCTCCCAGATGTTGCCACCTGCGACATATTTGGCACTCTTGCGCTCATCGACGTAGACGCTGATCCGGCGTCTTTCGACTTCTTTAATTTGTTGCACCAGGGCTAGATCGATACCGTCGGCATCGTAGATGTAGCCGCCCGAATCGGAACATGCCACAACTTTGCCACCGAGTTGGGTGATTTTTTCGATGGTGTAGATAGCAACGTTACCAGAACCGGAAACGATACAGGTTTTGCCATCAAAGGTGTCCTTGCGAACTTTGAGCATTTCATCAACAAAGAAGGTTGCGCCATAGCCGGTAGCTTCGGTACGAACCAGTGAGCCGCCCCAGTTAAGACCTTTACCGGTTAGGACGCCAGCTTCCCAGCGATTGGTAATACGCTTGTAGGCACCAAACATAAAACCGATTTCACGCCCACCAACACCAATATCGCCAGCTGGAACATCGGTGTGCTCTCCGATGTGGCGGTACAGTTCCATCATGAAGCTTTGGCAAAAACGCATGATGTCGCCGTCAGTTTTCCCCTTAGGATCGAAGTCAGAGCCACCCTTGCCGCCGCCAATTGGCAGGCCGGTCAGGGCATTCTTGAAAATTTGTTCGAAACCGAGGAATTTGACGATTCCAAGATAGACCGAAGGGTGGAAGCGCAAGCCGCCTTTGTATGGACCAAGAGCACTGTTGAACTCAACCCGGAAGCCCCGGTTGATTTGAACCTTGCCGTGGGTATCAACCCATGGAACCCGGAAGATGATCTGGCGCTCTGGCTCACAGATGCGTTCAATTAGTTTGTAGTGAGCGAACTCTGGATTTTTAACCAGAACTGGCCCCAGGGTTTCGAGAACTTCACGAACTGCTTGATGAAATTCTTTTTCGCCCGGATTGCGGGCAATTACCGATTGATAAATTGGTTCGATCTTTTCATCCATTGCTGATGACATGTTCTTCCTCCTTGTAAATGGTTGCTGAACAATTGCCTAATAAACAGGCATAAGAAATAGAATGATTGCTTTTACATGTTGATCTTTGAGCAAGAAGGGTGCCACCGATCTTAATAACTTGGCAGTCATCATAACTACCTGAAATTACAAGATTGTAGCTTTTTTGGTGTTTTGGTTAGTTTGTTTGAGGAGTGGTTTTGCTGTAGATAGTGAGTAGCTGGTAGCTCAGCTATGTTCGTATCGAGTAGCCGACTGTTTTCCAGTGATGAATGCTGTGATTTGTTTTGATTACTCTGTAGGCAACGAAAAATTGGTATCGGTACTATAGTTATTATGGGAAGTCAGTGCGGTTAGTGGATTTGTTTGAGCTTTAGTGCCCCACAGGGGGCAGCAATTTCATCTTTCGGCGGGGTTTCTACATTGCGAAATTTTCTAGCCTTTTGGTCTGTAGTGGCTACTATTATTTTCCCCGTTGGCACAGTTTTGTAACTGTAAACCAGTTGATCAGTAAAACAATAGCAAGTCCCAGTACCGTGCCAACCGTTGTCATGCCACCAGAAAATCCATCTCTAATGGTATCCATGATGACGACACCAAAAAAACAGGCTCCTATCACCATGTTGGCTTTGATAGTCCAGGTGACCTGACTGCGCCAGGCCCAGCTCAGAATATAAATATTAAAAAGTCCGTAGCCACCGGCTATGTAAGCAAAAGTTTTCAGCCATTGGGAGGAATCGGCTCCAAAATTAACCGTGACAGCGTAAAAGACAAATAGGAAAGAAGTGATCACGCTGAAAAGTGCAAAACCGTAAATTAACAATTTATCTCGAGTATTCATTCTGTCACCTATTATGTGAAGCTAGTGAGGTATTATTTGGGTACAAGATTAACAAAAAAGGGATGAAAAGCCATTATGACCACTTGATGCATTGTACCACCCTCTCCATTGAGAAATGTGGTTCACAAGGGTCAGCCATAGTATTTGGTCTTTATAGCGATTCCCAGAATTCGGCTGCTTCTTTCCAGCGAAATGCTTCGTCCAGGTCTTGCGGCACCCCTTTTCCGGTCGAGTACATAACCCCAAGGCAATATTGTGCTTTGGTGTGCCCTTGATCGGCAGCATCGGTCAGCCACTTTTTCCCGGCTACTGAGTCCATTTCAACTCCCTTGCCGTTAAGGTGCATAATGCCAAGATTGTATTGGGCATCGGCGCTCCCGGCATTGGCAGCTTCAAGCCACCAATGGTAGGCAAGTTGGAGGTCTTGTGGGGTGCCAACCCCGGTTATGAAATGGTGCCCCAACAGCACTTGTGCTCTCTGGTGGCCACGGGTAGCTGCTTGTTTAAGTAGTGCAACTGCCGAGCTGGGGTCGCAGACTTCATTATTGCCGGAACCAAGTAGTTTCCCGAGGTGATAGATGGCATCCAGATAATTCTGGGAAGCAGCTTGTTGCAGCCATTTACGTGCCTCGCTGAAATTTTGTAATACTCCATTGCCCCGGGCATACATCATTCCCAGATGGTATTGGGCAGTTGGTAGTCCCTGATCAGCAGACAAGCGGAGCCATTGTTTGGCTTTTGGATAATTCTTTTTTACCCCTTTGCCAACCAGATACATATGTCCAAGGGTAAACTGAACCTTGGGGTTGCCCTGTTCGGCGGCCATGCCCCACCAGCGCCGTGCCTCGATAAAATCTTTAGGTACGCCGTGTCCTTTGGCATACATGAGTCCGAGGTTGTATTGTGCATCAGAATAATTGAGGTCAGCAGCTTTGCGAAACCAATGTAATGCCTGATCATAATCTGCCGTAACACCATGACCGGTTATGTATGCTTGCCCCAGTACATTTTGTGCCCGCATATATCCAAGTTTGGCCGCTTGTAGGTAAAAATCAGCAGCTCCAGCAGGATCTGCAGTAGTGCCAAGACCTTTGTCATGCATTCGACCAAGCATAAAAATTGCTCTGGCGTGCTGGTGCTGGCTAGCTAACCTGAACCATTTCATTGCCTCTGGATAAGATTTCTTAACCCCCTTGCCCTGGAAGTAATTCATCCCTAACTGGTAGTGAGATTGTGCCATATCGGTCATCAGGGTTCCCCTTTCCTTTACTTGTTGTCAGTGGACTCACTTAAAACTATACACTAAAGCCATTTTGGTGGGCAAAGTAATAAATAATAACCATTTTGCATTGACATATTATGATTAGGATGGTCAAATTAAGGGCCTTGGTAGTTGTAATTATTTTCAGTGAGAGGTACGTCAATGAGTGAATATCAGAAACAGGAGATTCTTCTCGAGACCGGTACTAACGAGATGGAAATCATAGAATTCTATCTTGGAACCCAGTCTTTTGGCATCAATGTCCATAAGCTGAAAGAAATAATTACTTTCAATAAAGATGCATTGACGGTAGTTCCGGGCAGTGCCGAGGGGATGTTGGGCACTCTGTTATTGCGAGGGAGTACCATTCCATTGATAGATTTAAAATCCCATATTGTCCATAAAGAAGTTGAGACCAACAATGATATTCGCCACGTGGTGTTGGTTTGTGAATTCAACGACCGTATTAATGGTTTCAAGGTCGACGGGGTTAATCAAATTCACCGGGTTTCGTGGCAAGATGTCCAGCCCATGGCTACTTTTATTGATCAGTACCAGCCCCGATTTACCGGAAGTGTTAATATTGAAAATCGTGAAATTTTGATTGTTGATCTGGAACATATTGTTTCCGAATTTGATTCAGAGTCTACCCTTGATTACGAAGCAAATATCCATTCTGAGCAAATGCAGGAAAGAATCCCCCATACTCGTGAACGAATGAAGCTGATGATGGCAGAGGATTCTGCGTTGATTCGTGACGGCATCAATAAAGTTCTTACCGGTGCCAACTATAATAATTTGGAAGTGTTTGCCGATGGCCAACAATGTTATGAGCGCATTCTGGAAGTCAGGCAGAAAGTTATTGCTGG
>DAOWKG010000051.1 GCA_030639985.1 Desulfuromonadaceae bacterium | reverse complement strand
GGTACTTGTTGCGGTATCATCACTTGGTTGCAGTAGGTAATAACTTTAAAAAACAAATAGTTAGCTTGTTCTGTGTGATGGACGTCACCTCCACCATTTAAAAAGCCATCCCAAATTGGGGTGGCTTTTTTTGTTTGCTGTCTCACCCTTCGAAAAATTGGTCAAAATAATTCTTGTCATGATCGTATCCAAAATATACACTGACATATATTGTGTGTCATATGACCTGCTATGGAGGTCGGTAATGTTAGAATCAATATTGGGATCGCTCAATTGTGAACGAGTCATGATTTACTTGGTCGCTCGAGAAGAGGGGTATGCCCGCGAGATTGCCAGGTTTTTCGAGGTCGGGCTGGGGCCGGTTCAAAAACAACTTGAAAAGCTTGAAAAAGGCGGTGTTGTATATAGTAAGAGAGTTGGACGTACCCGAGTTTATGCGTTTAATCCACGCTATCCATTCCTGCAAGAGCTCAAAGCTCTCATGGAAAAAGCGCTTACATTTTATCCCGAAGAGATGAAGGAGCTGTTGCTGATGAACCGGCGACGGCCGAGACGTATTGGAAAACCACTATGAAGTCGATTCAGGAGATGACTATCGGGGGATTTGGAGCGTTTGTTCCTGACTATTTAAGAGGGCAAGCTGTGTAAGTCGTATTTGACTAGTGGTTATTTTGTCTGAGGTGCAAATATCTAGATCGTGGTCAGTAAATATCGAAGGATTTTTTTTGAAGCATGTTTTTTAACCCCGAAAAGGTGGTTTTAATGCCTAAATTTACGGTTTTATCACTAATAAACTATGATAATTCAGAATGTTAGCTTGGTCAGACCACTTGAGAATTATAATTATTAATGCTCTATGTCCGCTAGCTCCTTTTTGTTTATTTCATGTACATTGTCCTTGGTTGCACGTCTGAATCTGATGAAATGAGATGCCCGATGTCCAGAATATTCTCTCTTCTTGTCTGCTGCTGCCTGTTTTTCTCTTTGCCTGTTCTCGCTGAGGATCTCTCCCCACTCACAGTAACGCCCGTGCGCTTCAAAACCACATTTGAAACACTCGATCTCCCGGCGGGTGAGAATATGGGGCTCTTAGGTGGGTCTTTTCTGTTTGATACTACCGACTGGTTGGCCGTAGGAGGGAGCACCTATGGTGCTATCACAGGTGAGCGTGGCGGTTTTATCACTTTGGGGCTGACAGCGGAACTGAGAAAGAAGCTGTTCAAAAACGGTGAAGTCAATGCGGGCATATTCGTCGGTGCTGGCGGCGGCCATGGTGGCTATGCCCTCCAGGGAGGGGGGTTGATGTTGCGCTACCATCTGGGTGGACAATTCAATTTGCAACGCTGGGGGAACCTGGGAGCTGGTTTCAGTTATGTCGATTTCCCCAATGGCAGTATCCATAGCTTGCAGCCCTACATATCCTACGAATATCCCTTTCGGTCATTGTTGCCTTCGGGATGGCTGTCATCAAGTCGGGGCAGGGATTCGATAAACCCACTTGCGACGGTTGAACAGGAATTTTCTGCTGTTTACCGTCGTTATGATATCCCTGCCGATGTTCTGACCGATTCGGGTGGTTCTCAGCATCCAACCATTGAGCTGATGGGGGTGGAGTGGCACCGTTTTTTGACAGATTCGCTGTTTTTAAAAATTGAATCTGCCGGGGCCATGGGGGGTGAAAGCAATGGCTATATGCAGATTCTCCTCGGTGCTGGTGGCCGACTGCAGTTGACAGAAAGTACCGCCCTGAAGCTTTCTGTTTCGGCTGGTTTCGGTGGCGGTGGTGCGGTCGCGACGGGTGGCGGCTTGTTGGTCGATACCGCTGTAGCGTTACAGCAGGACCTTGGCAGACACCTGTTTGTTGAAATTTCCGGTGGCTACACCGATGCTCCGGATGGCAGCTTTGAAGCGACCCATATCTCTGCCAAGCTGGGTAGCCATTTCAAGACGCCCCAGGTTCCTGATCGTAAAGTTTTACTAAGCGATCTTGGCAGTTTTGCCCCACAGCATCTTCGCATCAGAATGATCCAGCAAAACTATTTCAAGGGAGCTGACGGTTGGCGGAACCACCATGCCGACCAGGAGGTACGTTTGCTCGGTTTGCAGCTAGATAGTTTCCAGAACGACCACTTCTACCTGTCCGGCCAGGGAATCGCCGCGTACCAAGGGCAGGCGGGTGGCTACATGACCGGGCTGGTTGGTGGTGGTGTCCATCTTCCCTTGTTTGACAGTCCGCTGTTTCTTGAGTTGGAAACTTTGGTCGGGGCAGCTGGTGGTGGCGGTCTTGATGTTGCGGGTGGTTTTGTCTGGCAGGGGAACGCCGCCCTCGGTTATCAATTGTCAGATTGCTATAGTATTATTGGCACCTATGGCTATATGAGTGCCCCAAAAGGGGATTTCCGGGCCATGGTGCTTGGCCTTACTCTCGCCTATCGGTTCAATTTTTTTACGGAAATCTAGTGTTAAATTCGTAATGGAAATTGAATAACTTGTTTTTTTATTTTTAACGGTATTTGTTGCGGTGGTGAATTCAATGGGGTCAAATCTATTTTTGACTTTACTTGTCATGGATGTCACAAGCACTCGAAAGAATCACCAGTCTATTTCGGCATCCTGTAGCATTTGCTTGTCGGTTGCCAGGTTCCGTCCCGATGTTGTGAGGTAGTTACCGATCATAACTCCACTGGCACCGGCCATGAAAATTGCTACTTGAAAATCACGAAAGTTTACATTGCGACCACCACAGATGGTTATTTTCTTGTTCGGCAGCAAGTAGCGGTAGAGACAAATGATGTGCAAGCAGTCCATTGGGGTCAGCTGGTTCTGCCCTTCCAGTGGCGTGCCGGCAATAGGGTTGAGGAAGTTGAGCGGAATTGAATCGACGTCAAGTTCATGCAGCGTCATTCCCAGTTCAATTCTCTGTTCCAGTGATTCGCCCAAGCCAAAAAGACCACCGCAGCAAACCTTAAGCCTGGCATCCTTGGCAACCTTTATGGTGGCGACATCATCATCGTAATTATGGGTGGTACAGATTTCCGTAAAGAATGAGCGTGCCGTTTCGAGATTGTGATGACAGACACCACAACCAGCGGCATGTAATGCTTCTGCACTGTCTCGATCAAGCATCCCGATTGAGACCGAAGGTGTCACTTTTCCTGTCGGATTGCCCGGATTGCAGTCAATAGTTGTTCAAATTCCTCCGCGGTTTCAATCCTGGTGCCACTGGTGACAATGCCAAAACAGTTTCCGCCTCGAGCTTGAGCGTCAACTGCCCCGTGGAGAATTTCAGCGACAGATTTTAAAGGATATGTTGATATTTTACTCTGGTGGTGGATGGATTGCGGGCAAAAACTGCAATTTTCGGTACAATGCCCAGATTTGGCGTTGATAACGGAGCAAAGTTCTATCCGGTCACCAAAATTATCCTCTTTGATTTTTTGTGCACCCGCCATAAATGCGGTGAGTTGTGATCCTTTTGCTGTCAAGATCTGCATCGCCTGATCAGTAGTCAGTGTTTCTCCAGCTCTGGTCTGTTTTTTGGTAGATTATTTGTTTCTGACGGGCATTGTCAACCAGACACTCAGGATGCGCTGTTCATGCGCGATCTTCAACGGGTTAGCTTGTTCTTTCTGGAAGGTGGACACCTTTACCTGAAACTGCCGTTTGACAGCGTGATCATGCGGTTTAGACAAAGACACTAGCTGAGCAACTCCTAAGCACGCCATGATCTAAATAAGCGAGAGTCAAATGCCTGATTTAAAAGATTTTGATAAAAATCTTGCTGTTCCGAGTTTGTGGCATAGCCAATCTTGGTACGGCCGATAGCCAGAGGTCGATGGTTGTCGGATTCTTCAAAATCCAACAAAGCAATTGCCTTCCAGCTCATTTTAACGCTGTTTTTACTCAATTCCAGATTGTTATTCAGCCAGTCGATAAACTTGTCGATTAAATCTGTGTGAATATATGCCTGGATTTCGGTTGCACTTGTATGGCAAAGGCCTGCAAGGTTGTCGATCAATCTTTGCTCTAGCACGGCTCTGGAATCGTCCTTAAAGGTTTTGATTACTTTAACTATGATAGGCTTTACCTCGCTGTCTATTTGCCCCACCAGACAATTTAAATCCCAACCCCATTTATGTCGTTCATCCAGCTTTTACCCTGCTTTCAACTTCATCAACCTGCAACGGAATCGGTCGACCAAGAAGTCGGTTTCCTGTTTCGGTGACGAGAATATCGTCCTCCAGACGAATCCCGCCAAAATTCAAATATTTTGCCAATTCGGTATAGTTGATAAATTCTGCGTGGCTTCCTTCAGTCTGCCATTGTTCAATCAGTTTAGGAATAAAATAGATTCCCGGTTCAACTGTCAACACAAACCTTTCCCGAAGTTCACGTGCCAGGCGTAATCCCGAAATCCCAAATTGGGTTGAGCGTTTAATTTTGTCATCGTAACCGACATGGTCTTCACCAAGATCTTCCATGTCGTGAACATCCAGTCCTAACTGATGGCCCAGTCCATGCGGCATGAACAATGCGTGTGCACCTGTAGAAACAGCCTGG
The DNA here is from genome assembly GCA_030639985.1 of Desulfuromonadaceae bacterium. Taxonomy (GTDB): domain Bacteria; phylum Desulfobacterota; class Desulfuromonadia; order Desulfuromonadales; family Geopsychrobacteraceae; genus Desulfuromusa. Next base: position 281 of record DAOWKG010000051.1, on the reverse strand, counting down.
TCAATGTCGCCTTGCATCAACCCCAGAGAGCGCAATCCCTCTACCAAAGTTCGACAAACAGCCAGATGGACATCACGGTAAGTAATGGCTGATCGGATTAATTCCCTTGCCCGAGCCATACAGGACAATACAATTTGATAAATATCTCGTTGTTGAGAATTAAACTTTCCTCCGACCGGAATGGTTCGGGTATGATCCGAAGCATAGTGCAAACGACTTTCGACCCCACTATCGACAAGTAGTAGATCGCCATTCTGGAGACGATTACCCCTTTGGTGGTT
>DAOWKG010000155.1 GCA_030639985.1 Desulfuromonadaceae bacterium | reverse complement strand
CCCCTGCTTTTTTCTCCACAAGAAGCTGAATATTAGCGGGAATAAGGGCAGCAATTTTATCTCTGACAACTTGCCCAATAGTGGGGCTGCAACCATCTGTTGATATGGCAATTTTGAGGTTGCCATAATTGAGAAGAGAGGAAAAATAGAAATCACAAAGATCTGGCCGATCGACACAGTTGAATAACAAATGTCGCTGTCTCTTTTCTGCCAACACGAGCATAGCTACCGTGGGGTTGCCAGTAGCGTCAACAACGATCTGAGCACTACTTAAATCCTCGCTACCCAACTCTTTTTTTCGTATGGGGATATTGAAATTCAACAGCTCATCACAAATTTGTGGCGCAACCAAGGTGAAGTGAACCTCATTGTTTTGCAATATACGGGCTTTATGTAAGGCAATTTTTCCGCCCCCAATTAACAATATTTCTGGTTTTGTCAGCAGCACCGGGAGGGTTCCCATATTTGTATTCCTTCGTAGCATTTGAGTTTTATGGTTCCAATATTAATTCTGAATTGAAAAATTATTGTAACTATTCAGCACCTTGTCAGCTGGGCTCGTGATCACCATAGCGAGGGTTTGTTGTCGCAATGGACGGCGACAACAAACCCCATGAATGGGTTCATGTGTCCCTCGATATGGGGGTTGCGAGCCCATAAAGCTGAATAGTTACAAATTATTTTCTGGGACAACCTGTAAACAATTCCCCTGCCGATACATTCGCAACGGTAGCCCGTAAAGTTGGGAAAGGTGTTCCGGGCTCATCACCTCAAGATCACCAAAGGCGAGAATTTTTCTGTCCTTCATCAAGACAAAACTCTCGGCAAAACGCAGGGCAAGGTTGACATCATGCACCGTAATGATCGTTGTCAGGTTTTTAGCTGAAGTCTCCAAAGCAATCATCTCCATAACTTCAAGTTGATTTTTCAAATCAAGACTGCTGGTTGGTTCATCCAAAAGAAGGACTTTCGGTTCTTGAACAAAGGCACGCGCCAGGGCGATTTTTTGTAATTCTCCACCACTTAATTGGGATAAGGCGCGCTGAGCCAGATGGCTAAGGTCAAGTCTTTCGAGCATGGCACAAACAAGGGCATCATCTGCGCGACCAGACTGCCAATAGCGATGCGGTTTGCGACCCAGAAGAAGGTAGTCGAATACCAGCAGATAGCTGGTCTGCTGTTGTTGGGGAACGTAGGCAATACGTTGTGCTCGTTGGTGCAAGGTGAGATCTTTCAGGGGCTTATTACCAAGGAGAACAGAACCTTCCCCTGGCTTTAAAAATCCCGCCAGCAATTTAATCAAGGTCGACTTTCCCGCTCCATTAATGCCAAGAACGACATGCACACAACCTGGCCGCAATCGACATGAAATCTTATCCAGCACCTGTTGCCCGCCATAGGCAAAGGATAGTTGTTTAAATTCAATCCCCACGCTCAAGCCCCCTGCGACCAAAAAGCAACAATAAGAATACCGGGGCACCAAGAAAAGAGGTAATCACCCCGGCCGGGAGGGCAACGGGATCGAGAAGTAACTGACCTGCAAGATCAGCGAAGATAAGGATCAAGGCGCCAAGTATCGCCGCCAGTGGCAAGAGATAGCTATGGTTAGAACCGACCAGGCGGCGAGCCATGTGGGGGGCGATGAGACCGATAAAACCTAGAATACCGAAAAACGTAACCGTTACAGCGGTAGCAAGGGTGGCTATCGACATGGTGGTAAGGCGCAAGCGCACAACGCTGACACCGAGGCTCTGGGCAACGTCATCACCAGCTAACAGGGCATTATAATTGCGCCGGTTGGCAAAAAAATAGCCCGTAGCTAAAACAGTAACAAAACCCATCAGGTAGAGCTCCGGCCAGGAAGCTCGCGCCAGATCACCAAAGGTCCAGTGGACAATCATGGCCAACTGGGTCTCATCAGCAAAGTACTGCAGGAACGTGGTGCCGGCCATAAACAAGGAACTTAATGCCACTCCGGCAAGAATGATCGATTCTTTCCCCGATTGGCGCAGATGGGTCAAAAGAATAATAACCCCAGTGGTTAACAGCGAAAAAATGAAGGCAAACAGGCTGACCATGACAGAACCTGCGAGACCAGTCAAAGCGCCAAACAGGGTGGGAAATGTGCCTCGTAAACCGGAACAGGTTATTCCTAACGCGGCTCCAAAGGCGGCCCCTTGCGCAATGCCTAAAGTGGTTGGAGCCGCCAGAGGGTTTTTCAATACGGCTTGCAAAACCGTACCCGACAACGCCAGACTTACACCACCCAGTAAGGCACCAATCAGGCGGGGCAAACGAATTTCCCACACAACCAGACGAGTCACATCATCGTGGTAGCTGAAAAGACCTTCTAGCAGCTGCAGCGAGGAAAGTTCGACGGCACCACTCAACAGCATCAGGCCGGCAGCGGGCAATAGCAGTAACGCAAAAAACCCCAGCCAGTAAAGCCGACGCCGCCTATAGCTTCCCTGGCTCCGTTCAGGACAAACTATTGCTGACATACCGACTCCGACAGTTTGGTAAAGCCACCAAAGATAGCGGCCATTTCCCGATAAAGTGGTCGACCGACAAAAAAGCTATAGAGCTGATCGGCTACTCTTTCAATTTCAATATCCTGAAAACGTTCAGGGTAAAGAATTTTGCCGATATACCAGGCTTCACTCAACACCGTTGCCGGATCGGCGGCGTAATAGTGGGGCATAAGCAGATACACCCGACCCAAGGAATTAGCTTTAATTCTTTGATACACGGGGGCTTCTAAGTCATTTTTCACTAAATCGAGTCCACTGGCACAAACAAACAGCACATCGGGATCAAGGGAGATGAAGGTCTCTTTGTTGATGGTAAAACGCCCCCGTATCAGCTTGTTCTTGACGACAATATCATCGACAACATTTCGGGCATTAACCATCTGAAAGGGGGGATAGTTGCAGGCGGTACCGAGAATCCCGTGGGCAACCTTGAACTGCAGCCCACCGATGTAAACCGTTTTTTGTTCCGGCGGAGAAATGTCGTGGGTGCGACGGGTCAGATCAGCGATGTTTTTATCAATCTGATCGACAACCTCCTGACTGCGCTGCTCAACTCCACAGATGGTACCGATTAACTGCAGTGAACGATAAAGGCGCTGTTTATTGTCACCCAGATCACCGGTTTCAACAACCACGACCGGAATTGAAGTTTGCCGTTCCAATTGTTCAGCCAGATGGTTACTGCCGCTCCCCAGTAAAATGATATCGGGCTTTGTCGCCATGATTTTTTCGGCCTGAGGCTTATTGCGAGAACCAATAATCGGCAAACTACCAAGGTGTGGGTTAGCCATTCGGTAAGAGCGCCCCTGCGCACCAACCCAACTTGTCTGTTTAACCTCGTGGTGTTCAACACCGACAACCCGGTCGGCTAGGTTGAGATAACAAACCAGACTCAAAGCCCCGCGTAAAGCCACAATTCGCTCTATTTTAGCGGTAACCTCCACACTCCGCCCGCTCACATCCGTTATCATTTGAGCAGCAAGAGATGAAGTAAAAACCCCGAAAAACAAAAAAAACAGCACCACTTTCAGCAGCAAGTTTCTCATAATCGTCCCCGCCATTTAGAAAGAAACCTTTATTGAGGTCACCACATTGAGACCGGGGTCGTTATAAAAATCCATGGTATTCAGATGGTTGCGATACGATTTATCGAAAAGGTTCTCGATATTCACACTCAGGGTAATATTTTTAAGGTTGCCATAATCAAATTTCATCCCGCTGGACAAGTTGAAAAATGTATAGCCGGGCGTTTCATTTTCACCCGCTGCCGGATGATCCTGGGCCGCATAGGCGTGTCCGCTAACAGCAAACCAATAATGTAGCCCATTGGCTAACTGGTCGTGCCAGCGAGCTCCAAAAACACCATTAAGTGGGGGGATAGTATTCAGGCGCTCATGACTGTTGCGATCACGACCAACGACATAGGCCATGTTGCCATAAACGGTTAATGTTTCAAGGAGATCAAACTCCAAGGAGCCATCTGAGCCATAGAGTTCTGCTTCGGTAATATTGACATACTCATGCGCCTCCATACCGGCAAAGGTGTTACCGTTATTCACCAGATCGATATAATCGGTCACCCGATTATAGAAGCCGCTGAACGTCCCCCGGAAACGCTGATAGTTAAACTTGAAGCCAATATCGGCATTGTATGAATACTCGGGATCAAGCTCGGGGTTACCGATAGTCATGTAAGAACTGCTTCTGGTTGAATAGCGTTCAAACATATCGGGGGCTCTGAACCCAGAGGAGAAATTGCCAGTCAAGTGGATATTGTCGGTCAACACATAGAGGAGCCCGAGGTTAAAGGTAACCGCAGCATCGCTATTACTGCTGAAATGATTGATCGTAGTTTGTGAGTTGATAAAATTTCCGCTGCTGTCGTAGCTGGCAGTGGTAAATGGTGCATCTGCGGCAGCGGAGACAAAATAGTCATAGCGCAAACCGACCAGGGTGATCAGGGTTTCGCCAAAATAGATTTTATCCTGTGCGAACAGGCCAAAGTGCTTTCGATCACTAGCGGGGATTGGTTTGAAGGTTAGTTCCTTTGCTGTGCTGTCATTGCTGTTTCTTTTGACGGTAATATATTCGTCCCCGTCAGCCTTTTCGGTAACAAACTCACCCCCGAAAACCAGCCGATTATTTTGACCGTGGTCAAGCCGAGCTTGCAATGAAGCCCCAAGTGCCGAAGTTTCAAACTCATTCCCCTTTAATTTATAAACCGGACTTTCCAAGCTGGGGATGTCGGCACTATAGGTACGTTCCTGATCGACATACCAACCCCTTATTTGCAGATCTTTGAGCCAACCAAGATTCTGTCCATGATAAGCCAACTTATAGGTATCGGTATCAAACTTGGTAAAATGGGAAAGTCTGGCACCCTGTTTTTTTGTTACCCCCATATCATCGATATTGTTACTTCTTATGCTCAAACTCAGATCATGGTTTCGGGCATTATCAAGAAAGTAGCGGCTTTTAAAATCGAAGGATTGCCCCTCAAATTGGCTGTTTTCAACTTTATTACCACCACCATCTGCATAACTATCTGCATCACGGGCAGCAACGGCCAGAGAAAAATCGAGCCCGTACCCGCCGCCACTCAAGGAATAGTGACCCGACCAGCCATCATCTACTGATGAATAACGGCTTTCGATAGCGTTTATAAACGACCATTGATCGGCATTAGAAAAATCGGGTTGCTTGCTGATGACATTGATAACTCCACCCAGAGCGTCGGTGCCATAAAGAACCGATGCCGGCCCCTTAACAACCTCGATCCGTTCTACATTGCTGACATCAATAAAGGGGGTTATTGGTG
>DAOWKG010000326.1 GCA_030639985.1 Desulfuromonadaceae bacterium | reverse complement strand
TTGTTCGATTTTACTTTTATACATATCGTAGATAATTTTGCGCTTTAACTTCAGCGTTGGGGTTAATTCTCCCCCGGCAGCGGTAAACTCACGTGGCAACAGCTCAAATTTCTTGATGGTTTCATAAGGAGACAATTTTTGATTAAATTGCGCCACCCGGTCAGCGTATAATTTTTGTACCAGCGGATTGGTAACCAAATCATCGATACTCAAGTAGTCGATTTTTTTCTCCCGCCCAAACTCGATTAGACGTTCCAGGTTGGGGGTTAAAAGTGCCACCAGGTAAGGCTTTCTATCACCATAAAGATAGGCCTGCGAAATGTACTTATCCAACTTTAGCTCATTTTCCAATGCTTGCGGGGCAATATTTTTTCCGCCTGCGGTTACGATAATTTCCTTCTTGCGATCGATGATATAAATATAGCCGTCGGTATCAATTCTGGCGATGTCACCGGTCTTCAACCAACCATCAATAAATGCAGCTGCAGTTTCAGCACCGTTGCGATAATAGCCACTCGTAACTTGCGATCCTTTGACCAGCAGCTCACCATCAGCAGCTACCTTTACTTCTGTTCCCGGAATCGCTCTGCCAACCGAGCCAAACCGGGTTGCCCCCGGGACATTGATAGCAACAACCGGGCTGGTTTCGGTTAAACCATATCCTTCAAAAACGGGTAACCCGATGGTCCACATAAACTCATTGATAGTTTTATCAAGTGGAGCCCCGCCAGAAATAAAAAACTTCAACCGGCCGCCAAACCGATTACGTATTTTGCGAAATACCAATTTATCGTAAAACTGATATTTGACCCCCAGCCAACCAACCGCTTGTGGCTTAATATGTTTACGGTAGACATATTGGCGCCCCACCTTTATCGCCGCATGGAACAGTACCCGCTTAATCGGCGCCTGCAAATGGACATTTTCATAAACCCGCGAATAAATTTTTTCAAACATCCGCGGAACACTTACCATTGCCGTTGGTTTAACTTCGAGGATATTTTTAACTACATTTAAAGCCTCTTCGGCAAAAGCAATATTTCCACCACTTAGTAATATCAGATAATAGCCTGCCAGCCGCTCCAGCACATGACTCAATGGCAGGAAGCTAAGCACCGTACCACTAACATCCATGTTACTGGCGTACTGGGATGCAACCCAACTATTCATCAATAAATTTTTCTGGGTCAACATCACCCCTTTAGGGGGACCTGTTGTTCCCGAGGTATAAATTATCGTGAGTAAGTCTTCGGGGGTGATGGTTGCGATTTGAGCTTCGATCAGTTTTCGTTCATCAGGTTCAATAGGATGGGATATTTCCGACAGTTGGTACAGCGTATATACAGGAAGCTGTGGTTCACCCAGAAAACGCTCAAAAGATATCACCAACTCAATTTGGGGTATTTGGCTACGCACCGCCAGAAGCTTTTCGTATTGGATCCGATCCGAAACAAATATAATTTTGGCACCACTATGATTAATAATATAGGCAGCCTGAACCCCAGTGTTAGTAGCATAAATGGGAATGCTAGCTCCCAAAGCACACTGAATTGCCATGTCCGCAATAACCCAGCCAGCACGATTTTCAGAAAAAATTGCCACCCGGTCACCTGCCAGCATCCCCATTTTACGCAAACCACGGGCGGTCATTAGCACCCGAGTATATAACTGCTGGTAGGTCAGGGTCAGATATGCACCACTTTTTTTATAACTTAACGCTGGTTGATCCGCATATATTTTTGCGTTATTTTGCAGCATTTGCGGAATCGAATGATAAGGCAGTGTCGGGATATTAATTTTATCCATAGGAAATTCTCAGTTCACTATATTTGCATCAGGTTATTGATTTAATAATTCTCCTGCTTGTATCTTAACATACCTGCAGGGATCATGCTGATGACCTTCGGTAACCGCTATCTAGCAAAAAAAGGGTGGCCATTGGCCACCCTTTTTTTCGATTATTCGTTTTCAAACTACTTCAATTAGTCGCGGATTCAACTCGTAAGTGCAACAGGTGGATCGATTCCAAAAAATACCTGATTTGGTGTTTTAAAGCCAAGGCATTTCCTGGGGCGATTGTTTAATTTATCCATCACAACCAGAATCTCTGCATCAGTTACTGCTGACAAGCTGTTCCCTTTTGGGAAAAACTGTCGAATAAGACCGTTGGTGTTTTCATTCAATCCACGCTCCCATGAATGGTAGGGATGGGCAAAATAACCATCGGACTGAAGCTCTTGGTCAATGTCCTGATGGAAAGCAAATTCTTTTCCGTTGTCGTAAGTTAACGTGTGCACGTGTTCTGACAGTGGTAGTAGCTGTTTCACAATAACTGCCCGAACTTCTGCTGCTGTACGGTTAGGTGCTTTGCCGATAATGCTCCAACGAGTCTTGCGTTCCACAAGAGTGACTAAAACGTCACCTCCTTGTTTGCCAATCACCGTATCTGCTTCCCAGTCACCGATACGACTGCGTTCGTTGACTACTTTGGGGCGTTCGTCAATTGAAACGCGACCCTTGATTTGGCCACGACGATCCGGCTTTCCGTACCGCTTTTTTCGTTGTTTCTGGCAGCGCAGATATTTGTAAAGGTCGCCACCGTTTTGTTTGTCCTGAAGGACATATTGATAAACCCACTCAGGGCTGACGCGGATGTTTTCTTCTTGATGGAGCCAGTTACTGATTTGTTCTGGGCTCCAGTATTCATGAAGCAGTTGACTAATGCGCAACCACGAATCATCTGATATGCGACGAGTAGACTTTTCTTGCCGCCGGTTGGTTGCAATGTTATCTGCCTGCTTGGGTCGATAACCCCTCAACCCACAATTTCTGACCATTTCCCGTCCAATGGTGGATTTATGTCGTCCAAGAACTTTTGCAATTTCCGTCTTCGATTGTCCTACTGCTTTCAAT
>DAOWKG010000122.1 GCA_030639985.1 Desulfuromonadaceae bacterium | reverse complement strand
ATTATAGGCGGCTGCGGCATTAAATATCCGCGCGCCGTCAATGTGGAGCTTAAGATTGTGTCTCTGTGCCAGTTCTGCAACTTGTTGGGTGTACTCAGGACTGAGTTGTATTGCACCAACGGTTCCCTGGGTATTTTCAATGGTGATAAGCTTAGTGCGGGGGAAATGGTCATTATCGCCCCGGATGGCAGCCTCGATATCTTGGAGCCGCAGGGTGCCATCTTCCTGAACTGGAAGGGTGTGGGGCATGATTCCACCGAGGGCTGACATTCCTGCCTGTTCGTAGAGAATAATATGGGCTTTGTCGCCAACGATCACTTCGCTGCCACGGGGGGCATGGGTCAACAGCGCAATCAGGTTCCCCTGGGTACCACTGGTGACAAATAAGCCCGCCTCCATGCCGAATATTTTTGCCGCTTCAGCTTCAAGGCGATTGACAGTTGGATCTTCACCATAGACATCGTCACCGACGACAGCATTCGCCATCGCAGCACGCATTTCTGGGGTGGGCTGGGTAACGGTATCGCTACGCAGGTCAATTACATCCATGGTTTAAATCCTATTATGAGCTTGTCTGCAGGCTCTTATTCGCAGGTTGCTTTCCCTAGGGTGACCAACTCTTGCTTGAAGGCAAGTTTTTCTATATCGATAATAATGACCTCGATAGCTTGGCCACGAAAGCCCTCATTGTAAAGGATTTCACAGGCATGGTTTGCATAGGCGTTATTATTTTCCCCAGCGGCAATGGTTCCTATTTTCAAAACTGATTTGGTATCCCAGATGGCATCAAGTGCGCTGGGTTCATTGTCTCCCTGAAAGAAACTGACGACCTGATCATATTCTGGACCGAAAGATTCTGCCTGGATAAGGGTTGGTAGCGTAAGTAGAATAGCAAGGAAGATGATGGTTAATTGTTTCATTTTAGATCCTTTTTTCGTCTTGTTTTCAAACTTGAATAGTCTAAACTGGTGTTGATGAATTCTTCCACCAGTCACATATCAAAGCAACTCAATCCGGTCTTGCGCTGGGTTTTGCTGTTTGTCGGTTTTGTCGCCGTTATTCTGGGGATTGTTGGCATTTTCCTGCCGGTGTTGCCAACTGTCCCTTTTTTACTCCTTGCTTCAGGTTGCTTTGCCCGCAGTTCAGAGCGTTTTTACGTCTGGTTGCTTGATCACGCCCAGCTTGGACCATTACTTCGCCCCTATTTGCAAGGATCTGGAATACCACCTGCTACCAAATTGAAAGCAATTGCACTGATCTGGTTCAGCATTATAATTTCGGTGTTTTTTTTTCATAAGACCATCTGGATGCAGGTTGGTTTACTGACTATTGCGGTCGGAGTAACCCTCTATCTGTGGTATCTGCCGACCGCTGAAACCGTCAGTTGCAATAAAGTAGACTCCTAGAATAGCTCATTATCGAGAATCAGCGAAGATAGAGAAACCATCCCGATAAGCTCTCCCCCTTCTTCAACCGGTGCTCTACGTATCCCGGCTCGATAAATCAGACGGGTAACGTAGCGTATATCCATGTTTGCAGGGACGGTAAAAATAGGTTTTGTCATGATTTCATAGACGTTAACCTCCGCTGGGGTACGCCCGGGGATTATTACCCCTTCAATGAAATCTTGAACTACCAGAATGCCCCAGACATCATCGTCGTGGCGTTTTTCGACTAACAGATACGGTACTTTCTCCTCCCGCATTTTAGCGGCAGCTTCACTGGCGGTAGCCATGCCGTCGATGGTCACGATCCCCTTGTGCATGATATCTTTTGCGCGGATTATTGTATTGCGGTCAGGTTCCATAATTTGTCCCTTTACATATTGTAATGCACAGCAAACAGGTTAAAAATAACTTTCCCGAACTTCTTCTTTGAATTTATCCATCTGACTTTCCAGTCCGACAACATGTTCAACTGGAAGGACAAAAGCAATTCCGGTTCCCGGTTTATGGAATTCACCGGCCTCTTTTATCGTATCCAGAATTTTCAAAGCTAAATGTTCTTCTACCAACAGTAAAATAATATCGGTCTGCGCTTCGAGACTGAGTCCGAAGAATGTTTTTGCCTCATGGACACTAGTTCCTCGAGCTGGGATAATTGTTGCTCCGGTAGCCCCCGCTTTTTTTGCCGCATCGACAATGCCATCAGCGATATCAACTTTAACCGAGGATAGAATGAGTTTAAAGCGCATTATTTTTCTCCATATCTTTAAGTCTTACGTTTGGTTTTCCAGTGCATTATCTGAGCATATCCCATTACCGTTATAATCGGACAAAGGCTGGCAAAAGCGATCAGGCCAAAACCATCCAGCGCCGGATTGCGACCCGGGACGGTAGCCGCCAGCCCCAGACCAAGTACTGCTACCAATGGTACCGTTACGGTGGAGGTGGTCACCCCACCAGAATCGTAGGCCAGAGCAATAATATTTTTAGGTGCTAATAAGGTTTGGACGATAACGATCATATAGCCAACCATGATGTAGAGATAAAGCGGGGTGCCGGTGACAATACGAAAGGTGCCCAGACTTATCCCGATGGCAACGCCCAGGGCGACGGTGATACGTAAGCCCCACGGTTTTATCGTCCCGGCTGAAACTTCACTGGCCTTAAATGCTACCGCAATTAGGGACGGTTCGGCGATGGTGGTTGCAAAGCCAATCATCGCGGCAAAAAGATATACCCAACCATATGCCATCCAGTTTGCCTGGGTCACAATATTATCGGTGCCATAGATAAAGGCAGGATCTGACAGTTGCGCTGCCATAATCTTTCCCAGTGGGAAAAGGGCTTTTTCGAGTCCCGCTAAAAACAGAGCAAGACCAATAACAACGTAGATACCACCGATAATAACTCGGCGCAGGTGGGGGATTGGCTGGCGTAAAACAAAGAGCTGAAAGCTTCCGATAAGAATGATAATCGGTGCTACATCTTTGCCGGTTGCGAGCAAAATTTTGCTGAAATCAACTATAAATTCCATAAAAACCACCTATCAGAAAACGATAAGTCCATAACCCATGACAAAAATCATCGGTAAAAGAGAAGCAAAGGCGATAAGACCAAAGCCATCAACCAGAGGACTTCGCCCCCGGATTGATGAGGCTAAACCAACCCCCAATGCCGCCACCAGAGGGACGGTGATAGTAGATGTCGTTACTCCGCCAGCATCATAAGCGATACCAATAATTTCTTTTGGAGCAATAATGGTCATCAGCATGACAACCACGTAACCACCAATAATCAAATAATGGAGCGGCCAACCACGAAGTATACGCATAACCCCGATAAGGATGGCTAGCCCCACCGAAAAAGCCACAGACATCCGCAGACCAAAGGCGTACCGTTCAAGGGACTCTGGGGCAGCATCAATCAGACCGCCTTGACCGGCAATCTTTGCGGCTTCGGCAGCTACTGCAATCAGGGCCGGTTCTGCTACCGTGGTTGAAAATCCCAATAAAAAAGAAAAACTGAGGAGCCAGAAAAGACTGCCCTTGCGGGCTAGTGCCTGTGCCATAGTTTCGCCGATGGGGAACAGCCCCATTTCGAGACCTTGAACAAAGAGAATGAGACCAAGCACCACTAGCAGGGCACCAAAAAGGACCTCTCCTATTTGCGGCAACGGCTGTTGCAATACGACAATCTGAAAAAATGCGATAACCAGGATAATCGGCAGCAGATCGGCAATGGCATCTTTCAGTTTTTTCAAAATTATGGTGAAGATCATGGTATTGATGATACCTGTGGCGTCGATTTAATACCATCATTATCCTCATTCGATGTTTGAGTAATGTTTAGCGGTTATCATCGACAAATTATTTTGTGGAGTTATGACATGAACAAGAAAAAAATTCTTTTCCTTTGTACCGGTAATTCCTGTCGTAGCCAGATGGCTGAAGGTTGGTGCCGGCATCTGCAAAGTGAGGCTTATGAGGCCTATTCTGCCGGGATTGAAACTCACGGGCTCAATTCTGATGCGGTCAAAGTGATGGCAGAATCGGGAGTTGATATTTCATCCCATAAAAGCTGCCATGTTGATGAATTTGCCCAGGTGCATTTTGATATTGTCGTTACCGTATGTGGTCACGCTCACGAACACTGTCCACTGTTTGCCAATGCGAACAACCTTGTCCATGTGGGGTTTGATGATCCCCCAGCCCTGGCCAAAACAGCAGCGACAGCAGAGGAGGCTCTTGATCATTACCGGCGTGTCCGTGATGAGATCAGGGATTTTATTGCTACCATACCGGAGTCATTGCCTGACTGAACTAAGAAGCAAATGATTGAGTCCACGGTGAAAACATCTCAGTCATCAATTATTCTAATTTGGCGGCGATAAAAGCGGTCGTCCAGGCGGCTTGAAAATTGTAGCCGCCGGGAAGGCCGTCAATATCCATTACTTCACCGGCAAAATAGAGATTTTTACAGACTTTGCTCTCCATTGTATTAAAATCGATACTTTCAAGGCTAACCCCGCCACAGGTGACAAATTCTTCCCTGAATTGAGTCCTTCCCGCCACCGCATCAACGCCATTGGTCAGGATACTTGTCAGACGGTTTAAGTCGCTTTTCCCGAGCTCTCCCCATTTTTTATTGATCGGAATATCAGCTTTCTGTAGTAAATAACTCCATAGGCGGTCGGGTAACGAATAGGGTCTGCTGTT
>DAOWKG010000001.1 GCA_030639985.1 Desulfuromonadaceae bacterium | reverse complement strand
TTCAAAATGAATTAGACGATGGTAGCTTAAAATGAAATAGATGGCTAAGTAAAAATTCAGTCCTGGTCGTGCCATTAATATGCCTTCTTTTTGTAAACTGCTGCCCCTTCGATAATTACGGAGTTGCCATTTTTGTTAATCTGCAAATTGTAACGTCCAGCCATAGTCGCTGATGCAAATTTTACAACCATTTTTTCATTCGATATAACCTTAAGGGGGTTGGCAACAACAGGAACCGAAACGACAGTTACCCCACGGTGTCGATGGGCCAAATAAAGGTGCCCATTATTTACTGCGATACCTTTTGATAGCCCCCGCATGTAAAGTGTATTCAATAGAACCATATTGTGAGGGTCGGCTAACGAAACAAGACTTACTCCACGACGACTGGTAACATAAACTTTATCGCCATCCACCAATAAATCTTTGCAACTTCCTGGTATGGCCAGAGTAGATAAAATAACCGGTTCGGTTGGCTTACGGGCATCTATAACCTGTAACCCAGTGCGCCAATTGATGGCATAAACGATACCATATTGCACCTCAACAGCGACATTCATACCAAACTTACTCATTGGAAATGGTGGCAATAAACTACTCAGGCGCCGCAAAGTAGCATCTGCTGTAATTTCATAAATAAGCAACCCTTCCATTTTGCTGGCAATATATACATAATTACCATCGGTAACTAAATCGAGGGCATGAACATCAGGCAATCGATCAACGATAAGTGGATGCTGGATATCGGCAATATCGATAAGCTTTATCCCATGTCGACCCTGCGTTGTTACTAAATAGTTATCAACGAGAGCTAAGCGATTGGTGGGTAAGTCTGGCCACAAAGCCACTGATTTTGGGCTTCCGGGAGATGAAATATCAAAAGCTTCTATGCCAGCTAGAGAATTAGCAACGTAAAGAAATCCCTTGCCAGCAGCAAAAGATTCACCTCGGCGTAACGATATAGGGATAACCGGAGCATCTTCGTGTACCAAGTCATGCAGCACAACCCCACCATGGGCATCAGCGATGTAAAGCCAGTCAGCCGCAATAAAAAGATCCCGAGAATTACCGCTGGTATTAATTTTTTTAATTTTCTGGCGTGAGGATAATTCTTGTTTTGCAACAGTCATCAAACCCTTATCTGTTCCACCGACGAAGATATGGTCAGTTGTAACGGCAATGGTTCGAGGATCAATATTCAAATTGATTAAATCTGGAGGGGATTCTTGTTCCGCATCAACAATTCTAAAGCCAACGAAGTTATCAACAACATAAACACGCTCAAGTCCGGAAAATAACTTTCTGGCTGAGCCAAAACAATCCCATTGCCGCAATAACTTCATATTCCCGGCAGTACCAATGTCATACAATGACAAATCCTGTTTGGTTGCTACATATAGTTGTTTCTGGTGAACGAGAAGATCATATATTGGCGCTAAGATCTCCATTTCTCCAATCATCTCAGGATATTGCTGAACACCTAAGTGATACACTTCTACTCCACTTCCAGCTACTGCCAGATAGAGGGTTTTTCCTGCAATAACCAGATCAGAAACGGCCCCACTCGGCTTAACAACCTGCACCAGTTTAATCTGATCAAGCTGGTTGATATCGTAAACAAACAAACCTGCCGATCCTGCGGCTATATATAAATAACCGCCGAAATAACTACTACTATAGGCTCTGTCGCCGATGTGTATATCCGTTACATGTTGTAAAAATCCATCGGGTTGAATTTGCATAATCGACAACCCAAATTTTCCTTGACTGAGGAAAAGATAATTTTCATTACGGTAGATATCAATAATCGTCCGCCCAACCAGTTTTGCACCAAGTATTTTGGGGTGCAACGGATCTTTAACATTTAATATCTGTATCCCCCCATCGGCACTCGCTAAATAGAGAATATCATTAAACAACAAGCTTTCGTTAAAGACACCATTGAGGGGAAATGATCCGACGACAGCCTCGCTATTGCCGACATCCAAAACCATACTTACCGAAACATCTTGATCTAAACCAGATCCATGCAGTTCAAAAACAGCTTCATCACCCACCGAAAGCAATTGCATGACCGGTTTCTCGACCCGCAGGGTGTCTTTGGAATTGGCATAAGAGGTAAAATATCCACCAAACCAGAACGACAACGCACCGATCCCAAAAAATAAAATAATAGCAATCAGCCAGCGTTTCATTGGTTACCACCTTCAACTTGCCAAGTTTTTCCAACCAACAACAACGATATAACTACCTTAAACCTGCTCCCCTGCCCCGGATTAGAATATAATTCGAGTTGTCCATCCATCAGGTCAACCAACTGCTTCACAATAGCTAGCCCCAATCCGGCTCCTGCAGTGGCAGCACTGGCGCTATCAGCTTGATAAAAACTTTCAAAAATCTCTTGTTTATCGGTCGCAGATATTCCAACTCCGGTATCCTCAACCTCAAAAACAAAAGTGCCCTTACTGTCATCCTGTTGATGACAATTAAAATTAACTACTACAGACCCCGTGGCGGTAAATTTTATCGCATTACCAATTAGATTGACTAAAATTTGTCGAATTCTGAGCGCATCAGCTCGAACCCAGAAACGGTCCTCGGTAGCCAAATCTAACTGTAGAGAAAGTTTTTTTTGTTGCGCTTGAACGGTTAATAACGCAACGACTTCATGTATCAATTCACAAAGTTCAAACTCGCTGAATTCAAGTTCCAGCTTACCCGCCTCAATCCGTGAGAAATCGAGGACATCACCGATAAGTTGCAATAACTGTTTTCCCGATTTTTGTACCGTGTCAACCAATTCTTGCTGCTGGTTACTTAAAGATGTCCGCATCAACAATTCGTTCATCCCCAAGACTCCGATTAAAGGGGTTCGCAGTTCATGCGTCATCCGCGAAAGAAATTGTGATTTTGCCAAAGTAGCGTCTACTGCCTGTTCACGCGCCAACTTCAGTCCGGCCACTGCCGCACGCAATTCTGCCGTTCGATCGGCAACAGTTTGTTCCAAATGCAATTGATGTTCGGCCAAACTTACCTGATGCAACTCAATTTGCTCCAGCATCCGATTGAACCCATCGACCAGGACACCAACTTCATCACTACTGACTTTTTCAGCGCGGACCGAGTAATCTTTTGTCGTAGATATATTCTCCATCAACGCTGATAGTTTTGATAATGGCACAGAAATTGGCTTTTGCAACCATCCAGCAAGCAACCATGCAAGGGATATCATCAGCAAAAAAGAGACAATAATTGCAAAATAAACATTCGAAAGATGACCATGCAGACGGCCCATATCACTAAGTAGATAGAGCGTACCGATACGTTCATTCTGATAAAAAATCGGGTTAAATAAACTTATATGTTTGCTACCAAAAAGATGTTTTTCAATGGTTGACTCGGTCCATAAAGATTTATTGGCAACACTAAAATCACTTTGCAACGTCTGCAAAACGAACTTGGAATCGTGCTGCACCAGATATTGGGTGATCGGCTCTCCTTCACTATCAAAAAAATAAGCCGCATGAATGTTATCCTGATAAATAAGTGCCGCTAACACCGCATCAACCGCAGCGTGATCTCCTAAAATGAGTGGTTTACGGCTATTTGCCGAGATAGTGTTGGCAAGAAGCTGTAGTTCATGCGTCATCGCCTTGCGAGCCATATAGACTTCTGAAATCAAGACCATAGTGCCTACTAGAAGCAATAAAACCGTACTGGTAAACATGATTACCATGGTCAATTTGGTTTTTATTGATAAATTATTTAAGAATTGGCGCACGAAAAACCTGTTTAATTATAAAATTAGAATTATGACGTTGATTCAATTTTCATATCAACAATATGAACCTTAGCAATATTAGCAATATCATATAAAAATTAGAACCACCATCTCCAGATTGCACATTTTCTCTGTCTGCTTTAAAGTAACGTTTTTTCAGCACACTCTTTCTACCGGAGCAATAAACGTATGACCAGAATAAATCTCCCCGCTAAACGCCAAGTCGGACACTTAACCCTCCTCCGTCAAGGTCGCAAAATCTCACTGAAAGAATATAACGCTCTGGCTATAGATGAGCAACTGAGCATGATCCGTCAGGCACAAGGGAGGGAAAAATATGACCTACTTATTAATGCAACCGAGGTAGAAAAACTGGTTCCACAATTACACCCGCAAGAACTCTACCTGACCGTTAATGAACTTGGTGCCGAATATGCGACCGAGTTGCTCATGCTCGCCAGCCCGGAGCAGTTTACCTTACTGCTCGATCTTGATTGTTGGGATGGGGACAATCTAAGTTCCATCCTCTCCCTCCAATGGTTGGAACTTCTCCTTGCCACCAACGAGGATAAGCTCTGCCAACTTGTTCGGGAAATGGAACCGGAAATACTAGCCCTGTTTCTAAAGATTCATTTGACCATCACCCGCGGACTGGAAGCCTACGATGACGATGATCCCGAAAATGCCAAACGGCTTGAGGCACTTTACGACATTCAATATTCGAGTGAAAATGCGGCCAAAACCATTGGTGCCATTCTTAAAATTTGGCTCGGGCGGGAACAGGAAAGTTATCTACTGATAATGGAAATGATCCGCAGTGAAATTTTTACGGTTCTGGAAGAAGAAGTTTACCAAGCCCGCAGTAACCGTCTGCTCGATTTGGGAATTATCCCCGCTACCGAAGCTCAGACAATTTACAGCTACATTGAACCGGAAACCTTTAAACCCGGCGGCAAAACTGACTTTCATATCGAAGCCGAAGACCTGCACCACCCAGCGGCCTTACTTGCATGTGCTTCGCCCCAAAATCTTCTGGCAGAGATTCTGGCGGCAGAATCCGACCATGCCTCTGCCTGTGAACTGATGTTATTAGCAAATCGCAAAATGAGTGCCGATAACATCGATATTGCCGCTACAGATGAAGTAACAACGGCATTTCAATCTACCTACGATACACTCAATCTGGCACTTGAATTTCTGGCTGGAACCGATCCCGACAAGGCAGAGAAAATCTATCACTCCACCTATCTGGTCTCCCTTTATCAATTGGGTAACAGCCTGATAAAAAAACGGCAACTGCAAGCCGAAAAAATTCAGTCTAAGCCAATATACCAGTATCTCGATTACCCTGAGTTGCTATTCATCGATTCACTTTTACAGCAGCCAGCAGTTTTATATCTTGAGTCCGATGGTGACATGCCGGGACAATCAGCACCTGTCACCACAATCAGAGAACTGCAATTGATCGACCAGCGTCTGGAACAAATTGAAGCACTGCAACAATTTTTCGGAGATACTGGACCTCTGTCACTACCTCAACTAGATGGTGATATTGACACCTATCCGCAACTTTCGGGAATTTTCCTGACAGCGGTGGCAAATCAATTACTCGGTAATGATTTTGTCACAACCGCGCTGGACGCGACTGACCTGCCGTTACTGAAAGAACAATCTTTCCAAGGCAGCCATATCAGTGACACTTTTAGAGCTGACATTCAGCGTTCGATGCACCAACTTGCACCCAACTGTGACTTTTTTGTCCAATTTTCTCTGGAGATATGGGAGCAGATTTTTAATAACCTAAATTCACAGACCAATGAATCCACTTTGTCTGAAACCTTGTTACTCAATAAAAAAATGTAAACATAATCTGTTATGGAGCTGTATTCACCTATGATCAGCAGTTATTGTAAAACTAAATCCACTGCTAACAGTCATTATTTTCTCTGCCTGCGGTCTTAACAAACCGCATTAGGTACCATTTTAGTCATACTTATCTTGTATCTCAACGGAAGTCTGTTATCCTGCCAAAGTAGGTTGCTATGGTGTCAATCTGCTTTGTTTTTTAACCGTCTGACATTAGAGAGGGACGATAATGTTTAAAAAAATCATTTATCTGGCAGTGTTGATGGGTTGTATTTCAATGCCGGTAGCGGCAGAAAATCAACCTGGGGCTTTTACCATTACCCCAATCTACGGCGGTCACTTGTTCGAGAGCAATCTGTCTTTAGAAACATCGCCCTTCTGGGGTGTCGGTTTAGGTTATAACTTGAGCGAAAACTGGGCGATTGAAGGCGTTTATACCCGGACTGATGCTGATACCGAAGACATATCGACTACCGACACAAAAATTGAGACATACCGCCTCGACACCCTCTACCACTTTCAACCAACCAAAAAACTGGTTCCCTATATTGTTGCGGGGCTAGGTGCTATCCATTCTTCCCCTGATATTAACTCGAATGAAGGACATCTGCTCCTCAACTACGGAGTCGGAATCAAATACTTTTTCCTCGATGATTTGATTGCCTTACGAGCTGATGTCCGCCACCTGCTCGAATTTCCTGAACCTGACAATAGCCTGCAATACTCAGTTGGTTTAACTTTCCAGTTAGGCAAACCTGCTCCGACACCAGTTCCGGTGGTGGAAGAGAAACCTGAGCCAATCCAAGTGCCACTCGACAGTGATGGCGACGGTGTTTTAGACAATGTAGATCAGTGTCAGGATACCCCTGCTGGAATTACCGTTGACAAAAACGGCTGTCCGCTAGATTCCGATGGCGACGGTGTTTATGATTATCATGATAGTTGCCTTGGCACTCCAGCAGGCGTACAGGTTGATGACAAAGGTTGTCAGCTCGATACTGATGGCGATGGGGTATTAGACTACCTTGACAAGTGCCAGAACACCCCCGCAGGTGTTTCGGTCGAAGCCAACGGTTGCCCGCTTAGGTTAACTCTGCACATCAACTTCGGGCACGACAGTAATAAAATTGGTTCTGAATACGACAACGAAATCACCAAAGCTGCTCAGTACATCAACAACTATCCAGACAATACCGTGTTCATTGATGGTCACACCGACA
>DAOWKG010000052.1 GCA_030639985.1 Desulfuromonadaceae bacterium | reverse complement strand
TGAAAGATTTTCTTTTTCAGAAATTCAGGCGCAAGCAATTCTCGATATGCGCTTGCACCGCTTGACCGGTCTGGAACAGGGCAAAATCATTGAGGAGTTGGAGCAAATTCTGGCACAGATCAAACGCTTGAAGGAGATCCTCGCTAGTGAAGTAGAAATTCTCAATATCATCAAAGTTGAGTTGATCGAACTGCGGGCAAAATTTGCCAATCCCCGCCGCACAGAAATTCTCGATCGCACCGCCGACCTTACTTTGGAAGATATGATTGTCGAAGAAGACATGGTGGTAACGGTTACCCACGGCGGCTACATCAAGCGCAATGCTGTGTCCCTGTATCGGGCGCAACGACGTGGTGGCAAGGGTAAAAGTGGCATAAAGACCAAAGAAGAGGATTTTGTCGAAAATCTGTTTATTGCCTCTACTCACGCCTATGTTTTGGTATTTACCAACCGAGGTAAGGTTTATTGGCTTAAGGTTCATGAAATTCCGCAAGGCAGTCGTGCTTCACGTGGCAAAGCAATTGTCAACTTGTTGCAACTCGACAAGGAAGAGCGGGTAATGACGATTCTGCCGGTCAACAGTTTTGAGGAAAATCAGTTCATTGTTACTGCAACCGCTAGGGGGAGTATTAAGAAAACTGCCCTGATGGCGTACTCTAACCCGCGTGCTGGGGGCATTATTGCCCTGACCATTGATGAAGGTGACAGCCTTATTGAAGCACGTCTGACCGATGGTGAACGCGATTTATTGTTGGCCAGTCGTAATGGTAAATCGATCCGATTCCCCGAAGGAAATGTGCGCCCGGTAGGACGTCCAGCACGTGGAGTGCGCGGTATCACGTTAGTGGGTGATGATGAAGTTATCGGTCTACAGTCGGTCGCTGCTAATACGGCACTGGCGTTGGTAACGGTAACCGAAAACGGTTACGGCAAGCGCACCAATATTGATGAGTATCGGGTGCAGAGCCGTGGTGGTAAGGGGGTTATTACCATCAAGACCAGTGAACGTAATGGGCGCGTGGTGGCGATTCGGATGGTCGATGACGATTCTGATCTGATGTTTATCACCAATCGGGGCAAGTTGTTACGCACCAAAGCCAGTAATATTCGCTCCATTTCCCGCAATACTCAAGGGGTACGGATGATGGTGCTGGAAGATGATGAGCTGATTGTCTCAGTTGCCAAGTTGGCAGAGAAGGATAGCGAAGATGGAGCTGCGGCAGCTGAAGAAGCAACTGAAGCGGGAGTTGAAACAACAGCAGGCGACGACACAGAAATCTAGTCGCAGGCGGTGGATTTTTTTCCTCTGTCTCTTTTTGCTCCTGGCTGTTATCTCGTATTGGTTTTTTTTACAGCAGCAGGCGACAGCTCCACAACGATTATTTGTTGCCGGGGTAAAGCTGGAGAGTCAGGGGAAGATCATTGCCGCTGCAGAACGTTATCAGGAAATATATCAAACCTATCCACAAGCTGATAATGCCGCCGCAGCACTGTTTAAACTTGGTAAAATTCGGCAACATGATCAGCAGGATGATCAATTAGCGTTACTCAGTTACTTGCAACTGGAGCACGATTACCCTGCCAGTGAACTGGTGCTGCCTGCTCGGGAAGAGGCAGCCCAGATTGTCAAATATCTGCAGCGCGATTATTCTCGTGCCATCGAATTTTACCAACGGTTACTCGATTTGAATTCCGGCACTCCAGATAAGTATTACTATGAAATTGCCGATTGCTATTTTCGCCTCGAAAATTTTTCGCAGGCACGGATAGAACTCGAAATGTTGCTGGAAAAATATCCACAGACTACCTTTGCTGCCGATGCTTTATATCGTAAAGGGGCAATTTCACTACTGGAAGGGCATACCACCGCGGCACGGCAGGACTGGCGGCAATTGATAAAGCAATATCCCGACAGTCGCCATCGCTCTAACGCTGAATTTGACCTTGCCAAGCTACTGGAGGAGGAAGGGTTTTTAAAAGAAGCACTACTTCTCTATCGACAGTTGAGTGAAGAATCTAATTCACTGTTATTAAAAGAGAAAATAAAGCATCTACAACAACGGATTGCAGAGAAACAAAAGGCTATCTAATGGAAAAAAGAATTGGAGTTATTGGTGCCGGAAGCTGGGGAACCACATTAGCTAATTTATTAGCCGAAAAAGGCTATCCGGTAACCTTGTGGTGTTATGAAAGCGATCTGGCTGAACGGATGGCTGCTACAGGGATTAATGATCTTTATCTGCCCGATGTCAATCTATCTAAAAATTTGCAGATAACCAGCACCTTAAAAGCCGCTGTTGCCGAAAAGCAATTTCTGTTGTTTGTGACCCCATCACAAAATACCCGGCAGGTACTAAAGCAGGCGCTGCCAGATATTGCACCATCAGCATTGGTCGTTTCGGCCTCAAAGGGGATTGAAAACGATAGTTTGATGTTGTTGTCTCAGGTGTTTGAAGAACTTCTGCCAAAGTCGATGCAGAATCAACTCGGATTTTTATCAGGGCCGTCATTTGCCAAAGAAGTCAGTGCCGGGATGCCGACTGCGGTTGTTGCTGCTGCTCCAGATTGTGCCGTAGCAGCAGAAATACAGAACATATTCAGTACCGAAAAATTTCGGGTTTACCGCCATAACGATATTATCGGGGTAGAACTTGGCGGCGCGATGAAGAACGTTATCGCCCTTGCTGCCGGGGTCGCCGATGGCCTCGGTTTTGGTCACAATACCCGCGCTGCTTTGATTACCCGTGGTTTAGCAGAAATGACCCGGTTGGGACTAAAGCTTGGAGCTAAGGGAGAAACGTTTGCCGGTCTGGCAGGGATGGGGGATCTAGTGCTCACCTGTACCGGTGATTTGTCCCGAAATCGTAGTGTCGGCATTGAGTTGGGAAAAGGGCGCACCCTGGACGAAATTATGTCTGGAATGCAAATGGTTGCTGAGGGGGTAAAAACTACCTTGTCGGCATACCAGTTAGCGGCCAAACTAGAGGTAGAAGTACCTATAATCGAACAGATGTATTTAGTTTTATATCAGCAAAAAAATCCCCGGCAGGCAGTTATTGATTTGATGTCGCGCGATTTAACCAGTGAAAGTGTATAGGGAGTGATAATGAAATATTTTATCTTATTAATAGGAAGTTTTTGCCTGCTGACAGCAACCGCTTTTGCCGGTACCGTGGTAGAGATGAAAACTAGTGTCGGGGTTATCCAAATAGAGCTGAATAATGAAAAAGCACCGCTATCAGCAGCAAACTTTCTCCATTACGTTGATCAGGAATATTATGATGGGACGATTTTTCATCGAGTAATGGCTAAATTTATGATTCAGGGTGGTGGCTTTGATAAACAATTAGAGCGTAAACCGACCCAAGCAGCAATTAAAAATGAGGCCACTAATGGTTTGAAAAATAATTACGGTACTATTGCGATGGCACGAACTGGCGTGGTTGATAGTGCTACCAGCCAATTTTTTATTAATCTGGTCGATAACGATTTTCTCAACCACAAGGGGGAAACTCCAAGGGGCTATGGTTATGCTGTTTTCGGTAAAGTAATTGCCGGGATGGATGTCGTTGAAAAAATTGGCAAAATTAAAACCATTGCCAAAAATTACCAGTTTAAAAATTATCCAGAGCCGCAGCTAGTTATTGAATCGGTTCGTCGGGTAAAATAATAATGTAATTATTTTAAAATGATGGGTGCGGGTTATGGCGACATTCCGGATCATGAGTTATCACATTAATGGCGCACGCAGTGCTGTCGGGGAGGTTGCCCCGGAGTTGTGTGCTGCTGTAATTAAGTCGCAACAACCTGATTTGGTGATGGTGCAACGGATTGGGTCGCCAATTGGAATCGGTTCTGCTGAGCAGTTGGCAAAACGGGTCGGGTTGTCACTTTACGGTTCTGATGTCGAGGGGGGCTGTGCTTTTTTATCACGCTACCCGCTAAAATATATTCAGGAAGTACCACTTGGATTTGGCGGTCAATGTCTCCAGGCCGATCTCGAATTAGAGAATGAACGGATTCACCTGTTTAATTTTACCCTCTCCTTGAATGTTAAACAGCGCCGCCAACAATTTAAATTACTGATGGGATCTGAACTACTTAATAATCCTTCTCTGACGTGTGCAACCATTGTCTGTGGTGATTTTGGTTTGCCTCTGTGGGGAGGGGGATTGCTCCCCCTGAATGATAATCTGAAACGTGCCGGTTTTCCGGCGTGGCGCGCTAATTTCCCCGGCAAGATACCTTTGTGGGGAAGGGATCGAATCTATTTTCGTGGCCCCATTAAAGCACTGGACGGCAATGTTATTATGACCGCTGCTGCTCGTGAGGCATCTACCCACCTACCGTTGGTACTTACCGTTGCGACCAACGATACCCGTGAAGTTTTAAAAGTTAAAAAGATGATTCGGGTCTCTTCCAAACAAGCAAACCCAGCCTGTGGTTAAGGTGGTGCAGAAATCAATCTCGCCCTTGCAGTTATTGCAGGCGTTGGAGCAGGTTTATCCCGATGCCCACTGTGAGCTGCTATATCGGAATCCGTGGCAATTATTGGTTGCCACGATTCTTTCGGCACAGTGTACCGATAAGCGGGTCAACCTGGTTACCGTCGAGTTGTTCCGTGAACTGCCGGATCCAGAACATATGGCGGCTGCAAGCCAGCAGCAGGTAGAGGATTTAATCCGTTCCACCGGCTTTTATCGGAATAAAGCCAAAAGTTTGATTCGCTCAGCCCAGCAGGTATTGACCCTCCATCAAGGTAAGGTTCCGGCCGATCTTAATGCATTGGTGGCATTAAGTGGTGTTGGACGAAAAACAGCTAACGTGGTTTTAGGCAATGCCTATCAAATTCCGGGAATGGTTGTTGATACCCATGTCAAACGTCTAGCCCGACGGTTTGGGTGGACGCAAACCGATAAACCAGAACAAATAGAGATAGAATTGAGCCGCTTACTGCCACCAACGACTTGGATTCAATGTAGTCATACCCTGATTGCTCACGGTCGTGCCTGTTGTAAGGCTCCCACTCCCATATGTAGTGCCTGCCCGATTGTTAAATTATGTCCCCGTATCGGGGTACAAACTGCCCGTTAGTTTTGACTGGGTTAATTGTTGTGTTGTAATATAACCTCACAAGAGTAGTTCCAGATCAGGGATGAACCGGTCGGAATTCATATCATCTATTGCAGGAGTCAAAATGCTTGAAGCTGGTAAGCAGATAAGTATTTATAAGATAAAAGAGGTATTGAGTGAAAATAGCACCCATACCAGTTGTCTTGCCGAAGATCATCTTATTAATCGCACTATTCTATTAAAAATTTACCCGGTAGAGTTTTTAGAGACTACGCAACAACGGGATGAATTTGCGGCACAGTTTGAAAAACTGTCTCTCCTTGAGCACCCGTCCATCGCACCGGTATTTGATTCGGGGTACAGTGAAGATTATTTCTATTATAGCACCAGTTATAAATATCAGATTCCTTTGCTCGCTCAAACTACTGAAGCCTTGAGCAACGAGACAATTTTGAGAATGCTACGGGAGCTAGCGACAGCGTTAGATTATGCTGCGGCAAAAGGTTTGGTACACGGTCATTTAGGTCTTGAAAACCTCTTTATTGGTGAAGAGGGGCAAGTTGTGATTGCCGATTTTGGGGTAACATATATATTAAACTCATTTTTGGATGATAAACCCCCAACGTGGACCGAAACTGAGACAGTAGCAGATCTAGGCCGGCTGCAACTGCAATTACGACCAGCAAGTATCGATAGCAGCAGCCGGGAGGGTGAGCTACTAGACGGAATTGAGAATCAACCGCTGCAGCAATTCAGCGCCAGATTTTTTCCGGAGCATGATAATTACTATCGATCTGTGGCGGGACTTCTAACTGCCATCGATGAATTGCTGCAGCTGTTAGCACCCAAAACCGATCCTGCCAGCCAGCATGAAACCATGCAACCTGACAATAATACTGAAATTACCCGGCAGCAGTTGGCGCAGCTTTTGCCCCATGTAAGAGAGTTGATGGCGGAAAAGAATCACTGTAAAGCCCTTCTTGATGAGGCGTTGATAGAACATTATAAGATCGAAGGCCGCTTGCGACAGACGCAACAGGAACTGGATCAGGCAAACATGCTACAACTTGAAACGCCGCAACGAACCAGTGGGAAAAACTGGAAGCAAGTGATTAGTTGGGCCCTGGTCGGGTTTATCCTTGGGGTGATTTTGTCGTGGAGTTACGGCTCTACGTTAGTGCAAAAAAATATCCCGCTAATAACCCCTGCAAGTTCAACTGATGCGCCAGCAGCAATCGAGCCAGTAGTGGTAGCTAGCAGCGAAAAATTGATAACTCCTGAATTACCGGAAGTGACAAAACCAGCGGCTAAACCAAGTAAAAAAGTGGCAAGTTTGATCCCGTTGATAGCGGAGCAATCAGCCATGTGGATGGCAGCCGGAGATGAATTTAGTACTAATGCTGCATCGGAGGTACTGACTGCTGATGATCGTAGGATTATTTTATCTACTATTTCACAGTGGGCAGATTCGTGGTCGCAGCAGAACTTTGCTGCTTATCTCTATCACTATAGTGATAGCTTTATTCCTGCAGCTGGGATAAGCCGGCAAGAGTGGCTCCAGACCAGAAAATTACGCTTGCAACGTCCTGAATGGATTAAGATTGCTATTGACGTTATCAGCCTGAGTCTGGTGACTAAAGATCGGGTAGAAGTTAAATTTCAACAGAAATTTCGGTCAAATGCCTACCATGATCAAATCCTGAAATCGATGGAGTTGCTTAATGAAACCGCTGGCTGGAAAATTTTGACAGAAAGGTCGTTAGGAAAATAATAGAAATAGGAAAAGGCTAAATAAAAAGCTCCGCAACAGCCGTTACGGAGCTTTTTTGGTATACCCTCAAAACTTACAGTTTAAACCGTCAAAAACGATCTAATTTAAGCCTTCATTACGTTTGCAGATTGAGGACCTTTGTCCCCTTGGATTACGTCAAAAGTAACCCGGTCTCCCTCAGCGAGAGATTTGAAACCCTCAGTTTGAATTGCTGAAAAGTGTACAAAAACATCTGGACCATTGTCTTGCTCGATAAAACCAAAACCTTTTGAATCGTTAAACCATTTTACTGTTCCTTCAGCCATCTTCTTGCTCCTTATTTTCGTTTATTACGAGGGTAACCGAGACACGATATCCATCGCTTCTATCACAGTCATAACTTAAAAACAACGTTAATTTTTAATGATAATGATAAAATCGCATAAATTGTGGTGGTTTTTAGTTTAGGCACTATCTGTAGTGCCTAAGGGGGTATTTATATATTTTGTGTAAATACTCTGCTTTTGAGCTAAGGTAAAAATACGTCAGATTGTAACGTTACCGGAGTGATATGATTTTAACTTGCTGAATTCACAATTAAAATTTCCACAACTATCAAGCGATTATCCTGTACCTGCCAGCGAACATCATACCGATCAAACAACACCCCATATTCTTTTGAATTTTCCTGATTGCGTCGATAGGCGGGGCGAGGATCAAGGCTTAGGGTTTCGCGTAACATTATTTCCAGATCTGGGGTTTCACGACGATATTGTTGCAGTTGTTCGGTGGCCAGGGGAGAAAATTCAACTTGCAGGGTTGCTTCGGGAGATTTTTTTGCAAAGCCGCCGCTAGCATGCTGGATACTATCACTGTAGGGAACATAGGGCTTGATATCAAAGATCGGGGTGGCATCGATCAGGTCTGCCCCTTGTACCAGTAATGACACTTTACCGTTGTCACAGTTTACTTCCCGTAGCTTGACTGCCGAAAGCCCGATGGGATTAGGACGAAACGGTGAACGAGAGGCATAAACGCCAACCCGTTGATTGCCGCCCAATCGGGGCGGTCGGACAGTTGGCTTCCAATCTTTTTGCCAGTTTTGGTGAAACAGGAAAATTAACCAGAGGTGGCTGAACCCTTCTAATCCACGCACCGCTTCTGGGGTGGCGAAACCGGGGAGAAATTCGATTCGGGCGGTAACCGATGGTGCCAATCCCGGTTGGCGCGGGGTGGCAAATTTTTCTTTAAACGGGGTGCGGATAATGGCAATTGGTTCGATTGGATAATGCATAGAGCAACCTTGATTTGTTATTGGTTAAGCCCAGGAGCCTGTCGGGCTTTGCGAATCTGCACCGGAAAGGCTTTTTCGTAGTAGATTCTTGTAAAGCCCGATAGCCTCCTAAGTTCTGCTACTTACCCAGATACCACAAAATACCAGGCCACATGCCAACCATTGCGACAGGTTAAGCTTGTCACCCAGAACCAGCATTCCCATGATAACTCCAAAAACCGGAATCAAGTTGACATACCCGGCAGCACTGGTGGCGGGTATGCGACTGACGCTATAATTATAACAGCCATAGGCACCCAACGTTATAAAGGTTCCCAGATAGATAACGGCGAGTGCCGGGGTGGTTTCCCAGACGACGTTTAGACCCGCACCAGGGAGTAGTAAAAATGGGAAAAAGAACACGCTGCCGACAAATGCCTGGAAAGCAGTCAGAAACAGAGGGGGGTAATTATTGGACAAGTGTTTCAGGGAAACGGTATATACGGCAGCACAAGCCATGGCGAGAAACTCATAAAAATTTCCCAGTAACGGATTCGGGGCATTGGTACTGATTTCACTGGCAAAGCTCAGCCAGCAGGCACCGATAATGGCGATACAGAAACCGGTGATAGTTTGTCGGGTGATATTTTCTCGTAACCAACTCCACGCCAGAATTGCTACCAGTAATGGCAGCATAGAGGTAATCATCCCTGCCTGCGAAGCACTGGTTAATTGTAACGCCTTAGCTTCAAGTAAAAAATAGAGGCATGGTTCGCAAACTGCCATCAGGAGCAGATATTTAACATCACAGCGGCGCCAATTGATTTTACGAAATGAGGGGATAAAGACAACGAAGCAGAGACTGGCAATAAACATCCGGCCAAAAATGACTTGCATCGGGTGGTAGCCTTGAAATGCAAGTTTGAGGGCAACAAAAGAGCTGGCCCACAATATCATGGCAATAATAAGGCTGATTTTAGGTAACAACTGTCGAGTGGTTGCAGACAAAGGTGAAACTCCAGCATCAAGTGGATAAAATATAATCGGGGGACACGTAACAAGTACGTGTCCCCCGATCAATTCAGAGTATTAAAATTACCGGCTGCCGGTTAATCTTTTAGTTCATCCTGCACTTTATGAAGATAATCAAGACCGATTATTTTACCCCATTTTTGTACTACCGGTTCAGCAAGTTTGACCAATATTGCTTTTTCAGCAGATGGAAGGGTGTTGAACTCAACCCCATTTGCTTTGGCAGCAGCAATCTGATCAAGCTGCTGTTGTTCGGTCAAGGCTCTAACCTTGGCACTTTCTTCTTTTATTGCTCGATCAAGGATCTGTTGCAAGTCCTGAGGTAATTTATTGAACCATTTTTTATTAATCAGGTGGATATATAATCCTTGGGCATATTCAATATTGGTATAGTTTTTAGCAACGTTAAACTTTTTGGTGATATTGCAGACGATGGGGGTGTGATCAAGACCACTGATTACACCGGTTTGCAGTGCCTGCGGCACATCTGGCCAGGGCATGACGGTAAACTGGATATTCCAGGCTTTATAGAGATCAACATTGACCGGTGCCTGAGCTATGCGAAATAATTGTTTACGGGCAGCGGCTACAGTTTTAATCGGAGTTTTGGTTGCCCAGCCATAGCTGCCATAGCCGGTGAAATCGGCAACAATGATACCTTGCTTTTCGGCTTCAATACCATATTCACTGAATAACTCCTCATTCTGGCGGAATTTTTCCAGATTGGCAAAACTATCAACTAAAAATGGTAGATTTACCAGCCCCAGGCGGGGCGAAACATTTGGTGCAAAAACTGAGGAACATAGCATTCCCTGTATCGCGCCCATTTTTAATTTACGCAGGACATCTTTTTCACCACCTAGTTGGGAAATGGGACGGTAATCAACAAAGAGACGACCACCACTTTCTTGCCAGACCCGATCTCTGATCCGGTAGCCAACGGTAGCCCCTTTAATGGCTGGGTGACCGACGGTTGAGAGTAGATAGGTATATTCTGCGTTACTAGGATCAAACTTTGGCTGCCAGTCGGCTAGCGGGTTGGCGGCAAAGATCGAAGTAGAAAATAGTAATATCGAGATTAGAGTCAAACCGGGGATAAATCGCAGCATGATAACATTTCTCCTTTAGTTGGTAGCAAGCCAATGTGCCACTTGCTGTTGATATTTAATGATTTTGGTGAGGGCTTAATGACTCGGCAGTAGAACATAATTTGCAGCGTTGCTCAACAACTGATCTGTTGTCTCTTTTCCTGAATTAAAGGCTTAGGGGGGTGTCTGACTTGACGAATCGTAGTGAGAATTAAACTGATTGAGGATAGGTTTTTGTAGCTTTGAGAATCAATAGCAATGCTATTGATCGATAATATTTGAAAATATGAGCCAGTCAGGTGAATTCGTAGTAGATTCTTGTTAAGTCAGACCCTCTCCTTAGTGTATGCTCTGAAAAATTTCCCAGGAGTAGATTTTATGTCACGAATGTTTTTAGCGTTATTTTTGTTGTTTGGTTTTCTTTCTTTAAATGCTTGTGTGGCTCAGTTCCAAGCGCCATCGAAAGATATTTCTGCTGCCCTGTTAAGTTATTACCCACAGGTTAAATCGCAACAGATTAATCCAACCCCGGTCGCTGGAGTCTATGAGGTTGTGGCAGAAACTGGCGAAATGCTGTACTTTGTCCCGGCATCTGGGCATATGTTTTTTGGCGAACTCTGGACTGCCGATGCCAGGAATCTGACTCGCGAAAGTGAAAATAAACGGTTGTCGGACAAGCTCGACATGTTCCCCTTGGAGCTGGCGATTAAAATAGGTGACGGCCCTAATCAGGTTATCGAAGTTACCGATCCCGACTGCCCTTTCTGCCGGCAGGGCTCCGATTATTTTGCCGGTCGGGATGATGTCACCCGTTATGTGTTCCTGTATCCGATTGATCGAATGCACCCACATGCCGCTGCAAAGTCACGTTATATTCTGGCGGCAAAAGATCAGGAACTAGCCTATGACGAAGTTTTTAGTGGCAAGTACGATTTACAGCCGGTTCCGGTAGTAACCGACAATGGATTGTTGGAGCAACATCGGCAGGTTGTTGGTAGCGTCGGGATTAGTGGGACGCCCCATTTTTGGATTAATGGTGAGCATGTTACCGGCTATATTCCGGCTCAATTTGACAAGATGTTGAACCAATAAAGGGTGGATCTTTCATGAATCAGCAAAAACCATTACAGCGACCAGAATTGCTGGCTCCGGCAGGAAGTCTAGAGGCTTTTTTTGCGGCAGTAGATGGTGGTGCCGATGCCGTTTACGTCGGTCTTAAAGAGTTTTCTGCCCGGGCAAAAGCGAAAAATTTTAATCTCAAAGATATTGAGAAAATGACCCATTTTTTGCAGCAGCAAGGCAAACGGCTCTATATCCCTATTAACACCCTGGTAAAAGAGAATGAGCTCTCGATGTTGATCGATACCTTGGGGGCGTTGGAAGAGATCGGTGTTGATGCGCTGATATTGCAGGATCTGGCGGTCTGGAAATTGGCAAAAGACCATTTCCCTGGCTTAGAACTCCATGCATCAACGCAGATGACCATCCACAATAGCGCCGGGGTTAAAATGTTGGAGCGGATGGGTTTTACCCGTGGGGTTCTGGCGCGGGAACTGACGCTGGAAGAAATTGCTACGATCAGCAAGCAGACGACGTTGGAGTTGGAACACTTTGTCCATGGTGCCCTCTGTTTTTCTTTTAGCGGCCAATGTTATTTTTCTTCATTTCTCAGTGGTAAAAGTGGCAATCGGGGTCGTTGTGCTCAGCCCTGCCGTCGCAATCATCGTTATCGTCAACAAGACGGTTTCTATTTTTCCCCCAACGACCTTTCTGCTATCGATCTATTGCCCGAATTGGAACAGGCGGGAATTTGTAGTTTAAAAATAGAAGGGCGGATGAAAAGTGCCGAGTATGTCCACAAGGTAGTGCAAGCCTACCGGCAAGTATTGGATGCTTCCGCTAGCCAACGACCGCAGATTTTAAAAGAGGCAAAAGCGTTATTGAAAGAGAGTTTTGGCCGGCAACCCACCAAGGGTTTTTTGTCCGGTGGTCAACCCAGTGACATGGCGATCTCATCCCGCCGGGGGGCTACCGGACGGTTTTTGGGTGAAATCAGCCGGGTTCGTGGTGGTGAAATCAGCTTTAAAACCAAAGTTGCCCTCCAGCTAGGAGCCAGGTTACGGGTACAACCGGCGATTGATAAAAGTGGCACCGCTTTTACCGTGCGCCAATTACTGCTCGGGAAAAGTAACGTCAATAAAGTTTCAGTAGGCAGTTTGGTTACCGTTCCCTCTACCTTTATAAATCAGTTTCAGGTCGGCGACAGTGTTTATATGGTGTCATCTCCCGGTGCTTTTGCGCTGAGTGATTCTGCCTGCCAACGCAAACTGAGCAATGTGCAACCACCGGCAGAAACGGTCGATTTGCAGATTGATATCACTCCGCAGCAATTACAAGTGGCGGCTACGATTGGTACCGAAACGGAACAGTTTCAATTTGCACTCGAAAGTTTTTCGGCTCAGGAGCAGGGGATTAATAAAAAAATTCTACAACAAGCTTTTGCTGTTACTGCTGGAGAACCTTTTATCCTCGGCAAGCTCGAATGTAGTGACCTGCCGGAGATTGTAATCCCGCCAAAACAATTAAAACAGGTTCGCCGGGATTTATATGCTCAGTTACGGCAGCTTCGACAGCCCCAAAAGCAACGGCTGCGGAG
>DAOWKG010000299.1 GCA_030639985.1 Desulfuromonadaceae bacterium | reverse complement strand
TACTGAACAGGGCAATCGGTAGCACAAATGCACCAATTGTACGTTGCTTATATTTCCAATCCATCAGCAGGTAAATAAGGAGGATTGACCAGGCGAAAAAAACTACCGATTCATAGAGGGTAGTCAACGGTGCTCGACCATCGGCACCGAGAATCTGAAAAGATTCATACCAGCGGACACCTAGTCCCACAGTCTGGATTATAAAGCCAGCTAGAGAGGCGATGGTTGCAGTAAGGGCAACCGTTTTGCTTTTGGTTGCAATATAGGCAAAAAACAGCACCATTGCGGTAAAATAGGCAATGGTAGTCAGATTGAATAATTGGCCACTAGCCATTGGTTATCCCTCCTTTTTGGGGGGTTCGTTGTTGATTGTCGTCTCGATTTTCTGCGCTAGTTCATCGAAAGCGAGAGAAAATCCAGGTTGATTGCGGTGGGCATTGCCAGCGATCATAATCTTGGTTTTTTTACCATTATCTTCAAGACAAACCCAAATCCGCTTATGGGAGAAGAAGAAGGCAGTCAGCGAACCAAATACAATCAAAAAACAACCCGCCCAGACAATATTAACCCCCGGATCTTTGGCGACCTGGAGGCCGGTGTATTGCAGTTGGTCATAGCTCAACAGGGCAAAGCTGAAGGTGCCACCACGTTTGGCATCTAGTTGTGGATGGTTCTGCCAGACGACAAAGGGTTTACCGTGTTTGTCATCGGGAGTGTTGGTGTGTAGCTGTATCGCCGGGCCAAAACTTCTATCGTTGGTGGTGAAATTGGTTATGGCAAAGGAGTATCCGCCTGGTAGCTGCACATGCTTGCCTTGCTCAGCTTTAAGCTCAAGCGTTTCGCCAGTAGCATTGTCGGTTGCCTTGATTTTAAAGAAGGGGTTGCCGGTGGAGCCGTAGCTCGACTGATAGAATTTAATCCCTTTATAGGTTAACGGGTCATTAACCTCGATCCGTTTGCGTAAGATTTCCTGACCCTTTTCAAGGATAACCAGGTCACTATTGTAGTCTCTGGGACGTTTGCTGTTGCCATAATAGCTGACATCAAAATCGTCACACCGGACGGTGAAGCCGAGTTCAATCGGGGTTGAGCCGTTAAAGGGGTGAACTTGATCGATCGAGCTTCCTTCGACAATATTGACGAAGGCTTTGTAGCCCCAGAAATTACCAACAAGTGCTCCCGCCATGATGATCAGGATCGAAAGGTGGGTAATGTAGGCACCAAAGCGGGAGTAGATCCCTTTTTGGGCAAACAGGTGAATTTTGTCATCTTTCTCGGTCCGGGTGGTTTTGGCGAACTCTTTTGTTAGTAGATTCGCAATGCTGTCAGCTGTCTGCTGTTGCGAATCTTTGCAGCTGAATTCCGCCCGATTTGCCGAACCTTTGAACAGGCCGGAACTGGCGACCAAGGTGGGATCTTTGACAAACTTCCAGACTCTGGGGAAATTTTTAATCGAGCAGCAGGTCAGGTTGATGCCAAACAGTGCCAATAGGCCAATGAACCAGCTGGAGTGGTACATATCAATAAACTGCAACTTTTTAAACAGTTCATAGTTGGTCTGCCCATATTCGCGAATATAGTCTGCCGCCGGGGCGTTTTGTTGGATAACGGTACCAATTATCGATGTCGCTGCCAGGAGCAGTACGACAATGATAGCCAGTTTCAGGGAACAGGCAAAATCCCAGATACGATCTGCCAGGGGTTTGATTGTTTCAGCCAAAGTAAAGTCTCCTTCATGTAAAACTGTCAATATATATGACAGAATTGGTCATTATGGTCGGTGTTGTTGACCGACGTAGATTGATGACGGCATGAGGATTTCAATTCAGCAGGACGGTGGTACGCAGACTACGGAGTGATTGTCTCGAAATTTGATTTGTGGCAACCGGATAGGACAGCTGAAATTTAGTGCTGTGGCCAAATAAAAATGGTTTGCCGACTTTTAGCTTGGGTGTGATTGGACGCAATTCGTTAAGGAGCGAGTGCGAATCATCGTAACTGATATGGTATTCCGGGCCACCGAGATTTCTCGTTTGTGGCGCGGCTTGGTGACAGGTCTGGGGTTGGCAGCAAGCAGCGGAATGTTCCTTGACGGTAACGGGATGACACCGATCTACGCGGATTCCTGAGCTATAAGTCAGGTTTTCTGGCAGGGTATATCCGTGCGCCGATTGGAGTCCGGCAGCAAAAAAGATGAGCAGTGCCAAGATATAAATCAGCTGTATGTGTTTGCTGCGTTCGGTCACCTGTCATCCCTTGTTTATGGCGGTGGCAAATAAAAGGAGAATCATCATAGCTTAATTTGGCGCTAAGCTGAACACCATTCTTTTGTGGTTAACTCGATTTTGTCCCTTATTGGGTGGCACAACGGTTTAAAGGTCGGCACTTTTAAGTTGCTCCAGTACTTCTTTTTGCTCATGGGTAAGGTCTTTAGGGACGACAACTTCTATGATTGCATAAAGATCCCCGGCCGGTTTGTTGCCTGAAGCAGCAACGCCATAGCCCCGCAATCTGATTTTTTGTCCCGGTTGCATTCCCGCTGGAACTTTGACCCGTTTTGGCGTTTCCAGAGTGGGAACTTCAATTGAGGTTCCCATGCAAATGCCACTGTAGGGGATATCGGCTTTTACCAGAAGATCACGACCATCACGGGTAAAGGTGGGATCGGGTTCGATATCGACTTGTAAATAAAGATCCCCGGCTGGTTCACCGGTGGGGTTGCTGCCCCCTTTTCCGGCGACTCGCAATTTGCTCCCCTTTTCAATTCCGGGCGGGATGCGTACCTTGATCTGCTCGACCTTGTTGTTGTTACGGTAGTCGATACGTCTCTCCCCACCTTGCACTGCCAGACGAAATGGAATGCTGATTTGCATCGAATAATCTTGCCCTTTGGTAGCCCTTCTTGGGGGGCGAGTGCGACCGCCACCGGCACCGCCAAAAAGTTGGCTGAAAATATCTTCGTTGCCACCGCCGCCGCCAAAGTTGCCGAAGATGTCGCCCATATTCATATTGCGGAAAATATCTTCTTGGCTAAAGCGCTGATGGAAGTCGGAATCACCATATTGGTCGTATTGTTGCCGCTTTTCGGTGTCGGATAAAACTGCATAAGCTTCGGTGACCCGTTTGAATTGTTCCTCCGCTTGCTTATCGTCCGGGTTTTTGTCGGGATGGTATTTTTGTGCCAGTTTGCGGTAGGCTTTTTTTATCGCTGTAGCGTCGGCACCACGTTCCACGCCAAGAACCGAATAGTAATCTGTTGCCATATTTTCTCCTTCGTAAAACTCTATCCCCACACTATAGGAGCCGTTTGGGATAGCGTCAAGAAGAAGCTTGGGGTAGCCCGTTATGGATGTTTGGATTGCTTGACCTTGCTTTAGCGACAGGCTAGGATGCGCGCTGGGCTTGTCTCTTTTTTATCCCCCTCTTGCAGGAGTTTTATAATGGTTCGTGTTGCGATTATTGGTGCCGGAATTTCTGGGCTTGCCACTGCTTATGCGATTGAGCAGCAGGCAAATTCGGCTGGATTTGAGGTGGAAACGTTGTTGCTGGAAAAAAAACCACGCATCGGTGGAAAAATCGACTCGGTACAGGCAGATGGCTTTTTATGTGAAAGCGGGCCGAATGGCTTTCTTGATAATAAACCGGCGACCCTTGATTTGTGTAAACAACTGCAAATTGATCAGCAACTGCTCCGTTCGGATGATAACGCCCGCAAACGGTTTATTTACTCTGCTGGGGAATTGCATCAAATGCCCGAAAATGGTCCCGCCTTTCTCCGCTCAAAACTGATCTCCTGGCCGGGTAAATTTCGCCTGGCTGGTGAAATGGTGATTCCGAAGCGACAATGTGGCGGGGATGAAACTCTGGCCGAATTTGGTCGGCGGCGGCTGGGAGGGGAAGCGCTTGACAAGCTTATTTCGCCAATGGTCTCGGGTATTTTTGCCGGTGACCCGGAAACTATGAGTTTGAAAAGTTGTTTTCCTCGAATCCACGAATTGGAACAGGAACATGGTGGCTTGATTCGGGCGATGGTTAAATTGGCGAAAAAAAAGCGGGCCGAAATTAAGGCTGGTAAGGCGGTTGCCAGTGCCGCCGGTCCTGGTGGGGTGCTGACTTCTTTTAATGGTGGAATTCAGGAATTGGCCGATGCTATTGGTGCTGCCCTGAAGGGACAGGTGTTGACCGGTAATGGCGTGGCACAGATTGAAAAGGTGGGAACTGGCTTTGCTCTTCAGCTGGATGATGGCCAACAGCTTGATGCCGATATCGTCGTTACGGCAGCACCGGCATATGCGGTAGCAGACATGGTAGCTGGGTTGAACGCCAAGAGTGCCACCATTTTGCGCCAAATCCCCTATGCAACAATGAATGTTATTTGTTTTGG